>NZ_LECT01000021.1 GCF_001027925.1 Rhodopirellula islandica
TGTCACGATCGAATAGCAGCTTGCGATGCAGATCGGAATCTCCCAGCGAGATCCAAAATTCACCCTTGACGAAAAAACCTACATAGCAGCGGCGACAGGTGGCGAGCGACGCGACGGGGGATCGATTGAAAAAGTGAAGTTGTAAATTGCAAATTTAAAAACCCGGGCGGCGATGACGGGGACACGAACCGGGCGGGCGTTCGACGATAGCGCGGCAAGCAACTGTCATCGCCCCGCGACTTGGGAGTCGTATGTCACAGGCCCGTGACCTTGGGTTGAAAACCCAAGGCTTTCGGCTTCCGTCGATCCGCGACTGGTTGAGTGAGTCCGGATGATTGAACAACCGCCGAGCGGTGACAGTTGCCAGCCTCGGGTTTCAACCCGAGGTCTCGGGCGTCACCCCCTTCCTCGACGAGCCGCGGAGCGGCGACAGGTGGCGAGCAACGCGACGGGGGATCGATGGAAAGAGTGAAGTTGTAAATTGCAAATTTAACAACCCGGGCGGCGATGACGGGGACGCGAACCACGGCATCGCTCGACAGCGAGTCTCGCCCCGGACGGGGCCGGCGTCGGGCATGCCGCATGGGCCTCGCTCACGCGTCGGGTTTTCAAGAGAACTCAGCTTCCAAACTACTGCGACAGGTCCAGAGTGCTTCCCCCTGACGACGCCCCGCGATTCGTTTGGTCGTAACCCTTGGCTGCTCGTTTGGCACCTTCGTTTTGCTGCAGTTGAGACGCAACCTCGTCTCGATTTTCGCTCAGCATTTGTTCGCTGGCCTGCTCACGCGCCATCAATTCACGGTGCATTTCATCGCACTTCGTGTTTCGTTGGCGGTGTTCGTCTGACACAGGATGCGAGTCGCCGCGTTCCGTTCGTACATTCTTGAGTTGCTCGGACGCCTGCACGAGTTGCTCCACCGCCCGCTGCTTCTGGCTCAACACACGCATCAGCTCATTCATGTGGCCTTCTGAGATGGCGGCTTCCTGCTGAACGGTCAGTTCCAGCAGCAGTTCCAGCAATGCAAACCGGCGATCGATGGTGGCTTCCATGTCTTCGTCCCATTCCCTTGGTGAATCGATCGTCGAGCGGGAGTTCCCCCGCTTCGAAATCGATGAAAGATTTCGTGTGTGCCGGTCTCATCACAATCCGCCTGGCTCGGTGCGTCAAGGTGACTTTCAGGGGGCTGTTTGATTGGTCAGCTGAGCGCCCTGGTCCAGTCGTTCAACCATCCACGCCAGGTAGCGTTCCCAGCCCGCTCGGTCGTAACGCGTGACTTTGTCGAACTCATTGTCCCACTGGGCGCCAATTCGGCTGAGAACCACGTCCGCTTGGCGAATCAGCAGGTCCGCTTCGCGAACACGCCCGATCTTTCGCATCATTTGTGACTGCCCCAGAAAGGCTTCCAGCGAAGCTGGTTCGTTCATGTATCGGATTGCCATGTCGCGGTAGGCGTCCGCTGCCTCGGCGAACCGATTCATGTCTCGCAGTGTGTCTGCTTGGCCAATCAATGAATTACGAAGCAGGGCTCGTTGCTTGTCGCTCAGGTCACTGTCTCGCTGCTGGTTCTGGAGGTAGTTCGCCAGCATCGCAAACTGGTCGAGCGCTGCTTGTCGGCGTGAGTTCGCCTTTTGGCTCAGCCCCCGCCTGGCTGTGTCTTGCAGCTCCGTTGACGTCAGTTCAATCTCCGGAAGTTCGGTCGCGAGCAAATGCCCGCGGGCGAGTGAGTAGGCGGCCGTTTGAGTTCGCGGTTCAGGCCAGTATCGTTGGACCGCTTCGTCCAGTCGCCGCATCGCCAGTTCCAGCGTGGGGCGAGACTCTCGCAGCGCTTCGATGCGTTTGTCCCGTGTCAGTTCGCGAGCTTTCAGTGTTTGTGACAGGCCTTCCGCGAACAGCATTTCCCCCAGTGTCAGCAAGGAATCTCGCCAGGCGGGGCTTTGTGGTGTCAGTTGCCCGTCGTTGAGATTCGCTTCCAGCCATTCTCTCGCTCGCTGTCGGTCACCCAGGTCCGCCGCAGCTTGAGCGGCCAGCAGTCGAGCGTCGTACCGCATCGGATCGCGTTCGTATTCGATGATGCAGGTCTGCAGTGATTCGATCGCGGCCTTGGGGTTTCCGTCGGCCAGCAAGGCACGTCCGTGGGCGACCAGCGCGCGTGGGATTCGCCCACGGTCTTCGTATCGCAAGTAGTCCTCGAGCAGTGCGGCACTGCGTGAAAAGTGCCGTCCTCTCTGATAGGACTCGATTGCCAGCCACAAGGTGGAGACGTATTCGTCCGTGTCAAATTGTTCCTTTGCCGCCGCGGCGTAGGCGTCGCCCGCACTGCGAAAACGTTCGCGAGCCAGTTCCGATGCCTCTCGAGAAAGTTCTCCGCCCGGTCCCATGCCGGCTTCCAGGGTGGCTTCGCCCCAGTCACGGTAGGCCATTCCTGCTTGACTGAATGAGCTGGCCAATCCGAGCACCGGAGCGGTGGCCGTTGCAGTGTCGGCCGCGGGTGAAAATTGCCCTGCACCTCTCAGCATCGCGATCGCATCGATGATTCGCTGGGTGACGCTTTCACGCGCTATCTCAGGGAAGTCCAGGTATTGGCTCTGTCCAATTTCCCGCACCAGGTAGCGAGCGGTCTGCACCACATCATCGCCCATTGCGCGGCTGGCCAGCAATTCCATCTCTGAGATGCCACCTTCCAGGCCGCGAGCATCGAAGGGGCGTTGTTGCCGAGTTTGAGTGAGTCGCGCGAGTGCGAGATCTGGGTCATTGAGCAGCAAGTAGGATTGTGCCACCAACAGTCGTGCGCTGCCAGCGACCTTGGGATCCGCTTCGCGTTGCAGTTGGTCTAGCACGCGAATCACGTCCTTGAGCTCCGCCTGAGACTCTTCCGGCAGCTCTCGATCAGCCACAATTGGAATGCCCGCAATGATTTTCGCGGAGATGGAACTGGGGAGTGTGTCGATGATCCGGCCGACTCGAGCCAACCCACGTTGCAGACTCAGTTGATCCTGCAATTGCATTGCCCACGGCTTTTGCAATGAGAGGTCTTCTGCGATGTCCTCTTCCACGCGAGCGATCACGGGAAGTGCGTCGTCGTGTCGTCTCAGTTGATTGAGAAGTTCAATCCTGAGGATCTCAGCTTCGCTTCGACGGCGATTGTCCAGCCCGGATTCATTCAGGTGAGCGACAATCGTTCGCAAGGCTTCGTCGGGTTTGGCTGAGATGGAAGAGGCCAGCGAACGGGCCAGCAAGGGGAGCAGTTCCCCTCGCAAGGTCAGGTCAATGTCGACGGCCTGCTTCAGATGACTGGCAGCCTGTTCATGGCGCCCGATGGCGTTCAGGGTTCCACCTAGCATTTGGTGACCTTCGGCGTCTCGGCCTTCAGGGAAGCCCAGCGAATAGGCTCGCTGCAAATAGGGCAGTGCCTTCTCCATTTGTTCGTGGCGATCCCGAAGCGAAACCGCTTGGTTGGCTCGCGCATAGGTTCCCGCTCCGATCAGAAATTGCTGCATGGGATACAACTTCCTTTCGGCTTCGTTCTTTTCGTTCAATTTGGCACGTGCTGCCAGATCGCCAGCCACGACGATGTTTCCAGCGACGTATTGGGCAGATGCCAGGTTCAGCGTTTGAGGGGCATCGATCTCTCGTCCGCCCGCCAAAATGGAAAACATGTAGGCGAAGCCGACCATCGTGAACATCGTCACGAACGCCAGCGAGGCGACCGTGGTCTTGGACCGGCTGCTCGGCGGAATCGCGTCTTGTGTTTTGGTTTCGTCAGGTTTAGCCACAATGTCACCTCGATCGGGAACCATTCGCGATACCAAAACTTAGGTCATCAACGCAACCTCGCCGCCTGAAACTCGCCTGTTTCATGGACCATCCTGGACAGCTCGGAGCGGAAGACCAAATCAGGTGGCGGGAATCACTCCTTTGGCCCTCGACCGACAGCCCTTCGGTCGCGTTTCCATGCAAGTGGGTCGCGGGATCGGTGGACCAAGCAGGTCGGCCGGAATGATCGAGCAGAACCAGGTGAGCCGTTCGGGTGTTCGCCTGGACTGCGAAAAGTTGGGTGCTGGCGCTCTGATCGCGGATGCCATTGTTCTTCCGGCTTCTGTCTCTCTTCATCCCGGGAGGGATGAAACGGTGCGCAACCACAGTGCTTCGCAACGCAAAACTTTCGCAGTCCAGCGTTTGGCCCGGTTGAACGTGGAAGCAACCACGCCTGCCCAAACGGTTCGAATGCCGGAAGACTCCTGCCAACCTGTTGAGGGGGCCTTGGGGCGGTTTCAGAGTGAGCGGCCAGGGCGAAGAAGAAAAATAGTTAGAGAAAAGATCGCTGCTAACGGTCGTGGAACAGATGGCTCCTCGACGTCGAAGCGGAGGGCCTGTCTCGGACTCTCGTTCATGGATGATGCCGCGAGAGCTACGAGCGTCCCCACCAAAGGAATGTTCAGATATCACCTGGATGAAATGGGATTGGAAACCTCAGCGGGGCAGATCGTTCCATTCAGGCTGCTTAAAGGTTCGCTGTTGCGCTCGGGTCAGTGAGAAGGACAGTTGAGTGCTCCAGCATCATGGGGATGCCGCTTGTTGAACTCAAGGGTGCGTAACTGTTGATTGGAGGCGGTGGTTTGGGGGCGTGGTCTCCATTGACTGGATGGCTTGTCGCATATCTCTTCCATGGCGTCGCAATCTCTCGGGGCATTCTTGTCCTCGATCACTACGCTGCCACTGTTTTCTTGTCTTGTCTTGTCTTGTCTTGTCTTGTCTTGTCTTGTCTTGTCTTGTCTTGTCTTGTCTTGTCTTGTCTTGTCTTGTCTTGTCTTGTCTTGTCTTGTCTTGTCTTGTCTTGTCTTGAATCGATTGGAGTTGTGATGCGAACTGCGTCTCGGAAGATCCCCCATGGTTTCACCTTGGTAGAACTGTTGGTTGTCATCGCCATCATTGGTGTTCTTGTTGGGCTTCTCTTGCCCGCCGTCCAAGCTGCTCGGGAAGCAGCACGTCGAATGAGTTGCAGCAACAACTTCAAGCAAATCGGCTTGGCGATGCACAACTACCATTCGGCTTACAAGCAACTTCCCGAACATCAGGGCGGAACCCACGGCACGGGAACCAATGCTTGGTCGGCCGCAACGGGAAACAACCGTTTGGATCTTTCTTGCTTAGTGGGTCTGGCCCCCTTCTTCGAGCAACAAGCTTTGTGGGAGCAAATCAGCAACCCGTATCAGGTGACCGAAGGCACCACTGGGGTCGGTAACATCTACGCACCGATGGGACCTTGGCCAGGACGTCCACTCAACTCGGCAACCAACGCGGCGGGCGGCTTTTATGGCCCTTGGATGACCAGCCTTCCGATGCTTCGTTGCCCCAGCGATCCCGGCGTTGGACTGCCCGGGCAGGGACGAACCAACTACGGTCCCAGCCTCGGTGATTCCACCGACACGACCTGGGGCGGCTATCGCAACCGAACCAACGGCGTTGCGACTACGAACTCGTCTTACCAGTCTCGTGTCCGCGCCTCACAGCGTGGTTTCTTTCGCAACCAACAAAAGAGTGCTTTTCGCGACATCTTGGATGGTCTCTCGAACACCATTGCGTTTGGTGAAATCGTGACTGACCTGGGTGACAACGACACACGAACCCATTCGGTCGATGCTGCGGTCAACCTGCTCAACATTGGCGGAAACACTTCTTGCGAACAGTTCATTGATCCAGAACGCCCTCAGTTTTGGCTCAGCTCCGCACCCAAGGTCGGTAGCAGCGAACAAACTCGCGGCATGAAGTGGGCCTACGGCAGTCCTGTCAGCCAACAGGTCTTCACGATCCTGACGCCCAACTCGCCGTTGTGCATCAACAACACCAACATCGTTTCCATCGCGACCTGCCCCATGGGTAGTCGTCACCAAGGTGGATGCCATGTTTTGATGGGTGACGGTGCTGTCAAATTCATCACCGACTCGATCGATGCGGGCAACGCAAACCGCGGACAAGTCGGTGCACACGCCCAGCACAACGATCCCGAATCCGTCCCCGGGGCGGAAAGCCCTTACGGTTTGTGGGGTGCACTCGGCACTCGCAGTTCCAAAGAAATCATCTCAGGAGAATTTTGATCCCATGCGATTCAATCTCAAAAACGCTTTCGCTCTGACCTTCCTCGCGGTCATCGCAACCACCCTCGGTTGCGGTGAATCAGAGTCCGGTCCTTCCGCTGATCCGGACCAAATCCAGGAGTACCTGGACAACAACCCGGAAGCTGCCAACGCGGACATGGACCCGCCAGCAGATCCGCCGATGTAGACCCATCGCATTGCATGACGCCGGCAGCACGCTGCCGGCGTCATGCGTGCTTTTGTTTCGTCGATCTCAGAATCATCTCAATTCTGGAAGTGGTTCCCCGACGGGCCAAAACAGGTATCGGTCACCCTTGGCCGATTCCAACTTCATCGTGTTTGCCTTGGAAAGCTTGTCGGCAGAGAACTCCTTCGCTGGCAGCTCGTTCTTGCACCACTGATAGGTGCCTTCCGGCAGGGCAATGTCAACGCTTCCACCCTGTGTGGATTCGATCAAGACCCAGCGACACTTGCCGTCTTCCATGCGTCCGCTGACCAGGTAGCCTCCTTCGCCTCGCAGGTGCCCGAACTGAACGCTGGGCCAAGCCGATGGAACCGCAGGAAAGATCGCCAGCCGGCCATGATGACTCTGCAGCATCATCTCTTGAATCGCAGTCGCTCCGTGTAGCGGAGTTTCCATCACCGGCAAACCAATCTCCGAATAGAACGTGTTGGGCCGGAGATAAGGCCGCAGTTGTTCCAAGAATTCCAGTGCGGAGTCGCCGTCACCGAGCAGCGATGCCATGCAGGAACTCGCCGTGTAGGAATACCCTGCGATGCCTCGACCAAACGAACGCCAGTGCTGAAGACTGCGTTCGATCAGTTCTCGGTCCTCTTCTGATTCAGGTGTGATGGTCCGCAGCGGATAGATCGCCATCAAATGCGACCAGTGACGATGCCCTCCGGTCAGCCACACGTCGCGTCCAATCGCTCGGCCGGTTTCGTTGGTCTGCACCTGGACCAAGTTGTCCGCTAGGTCACGCCAAACAGGCAACAACGGTTCCTGGTCTTCCGACAGACCTTTCTCTTCGGCAAGTTCCAACAAACGTTGACTGCCCCAACGCAAGAAATCCAAGTCGTAAGTGCAGTCCTCCGCCAATCGGTACTCAGGGCTGTAGGTCTTGGGAAGGTGCCAGACGCCGTTCTCATCACGTGTCAAAAAATGCCGGTAATAGTTGACGGCTCGCTTCAGCAACGGGAACAACGTTTGATCGCGGATCGATTCGTCGCACCAATAACGGTATTCCAAATCAACGTTGTGCAACGCCCACAATAAATTGGCACACTCAGCACCAATCCTGGGATCCATCTTGGGACGTCCGCCGGGCTGTCCAACATGCCCCACCAAATCCCAGCCGGAGGAGGTCCGCCCCAATCCCGCCGAGTCATGACGATATGGCTCCGCCACGTTTTGAATCAGATGCTCTTGGTTTTCATGCAACTTTTGCCGAAGCGCTGACACGGTGCCTCGACGGTTCGCCGTGTAGCCTCCCTCGTGTGAGAGTTGGGCGTTCAAGTTCCACCATGTCGCATTCCAAGCGGTCGGTTGCAACCATGGTCCTTGGTTGTCGATGATCCATCCCTTGTCACGGGTGGCACAGGCCAACTTGTATTGCTGAATCCAGTAAAAGGAATTCCAAAACTCGGATCCCGTGCTGAGAAAGCTTTGTGGGTAATAGTTGTGCCACCACGTTCGGTGCTGGTTGATCCAGCTTTCGTGATCAGCCGCAACGGCGGTCCGCACGGCGTCGACCACACGTTCCGATGCGTTCCCATCGGGGAAAGAATGCTGAACGCTCAACCACAACCGCGTCCGGCCGGCCTCACGTCGAGTGGTCCAGGCCACCGCTGTCTGGCCGCCCGCAATCAGGTTTTGGACCACCAGCTCGATCCCATCATCCGTCTTTGAGATCACCGGATCCGGATGTGGCTCAGCACGTTCCGATTTGCCTCGAACGGCTCGCGGGTTCTTTGGTGGTCGAGCCACGTAAACGAATTCGGCATCCGTCAGTGCGCCATCTGCCTGCAATTCACAATGAATCACGGGTTCGGTCGCATGGGTGATGGCGGTCCATGTCACGATGCCGTTCTCCGAGCGAATCGTCCCGGTCGCTTGAGCGTTCCACAACTCAATCCGAGTCGTGCCGCTGGTGATATCGGCGGGCAACCGAAGTTCCAAGTGCCCGATGAAGTGTCGCCCGCGATTGAGCACCTCGACGTGTTTTTCGGACAGATCGTCCTCTTGCCAAGGCCGATGGTCGTGCGCGGCCGAGCACCCCACGTCAAACCGAATCGTTTGGTTGTCGAGCTGATAAACCAGCGTGCCCTGTTCCCCGTTGCCAGTGAACGGCGCTTCGTCCCAAGCACGCGGCATGGTGTCGCGACGCAAATCACAGGCGTCGAGAAATGTCGGCCAGTCGATGCTTTCCGCCAGTTCATAGGTTGGGATCGCCCCCGAATCCGAGACCTGTTCGCTCGTCTCAACCTGGACCGTTTGAGCCACCCCGGATGGAACGCTCCCCAGCCATACGAGGCTTGCCAGCCCCCAGGGGGCCAGAGCAATGAGCTTGGAGAAACGGCGACGAACAGTAGATAAAATCATCGAAGACGTCTGCGACGGAGGTGATAAACGAGAGACCATGACTCTAAGGCATGACACCCCATGAGTCACGATCTGGTTCTGCTCCCATTCTCATCGCAAGCCGATAGAACAAAGTTGCGATCGCCTGCTTGTTCGCCGCAAATCGTTCTTGCAATCTCAGTCTTCTTGGGTCGCCAAGCGATCCAGCAGATAAGCTGCGACCGAAGCATGAGGCACGTCGGCTCCCTTGTAGAACAGTTCACACTCCACGCCAGCTGCCTCCAATCGCTCCTGCAACTTGATACCAAAGTTGGAGGTGTGCGTCGGGTCGCCTTGTTTCTTCCCGATCTTCGGCACGTCGCTGTAGTACATGTAGATCGGCGGATCATCGGACGAAACATGCTCGATCGGCGAGTACGCCTTGATCCACGGAAGAATCTCTTCTCTTGCCGCCAGAAACCTCGCGAATTGAGCGGGCTTTTTGTCCCCCGTTTTCGCGAACCGCCCGAACGCATGCCCGCCATACCAACTGTTCGGCGTCCACTCCCGCATTTGCTTGGGATCGAGCGTGGTTTGAGGACGAATCACCGCGGCACCCATCAAACGCGTGGACTGGCGTGCAATCGGATCATCACTGCTTGGATCCTTCAGGTCGTCGTGCAATGCCAGCCAAAGCGAGGTGCACGCACCAGCGGATCCCCCCACCGCGATCATTCGATCCGGATCAATTCCAAATCGCTTCGAATGATAACGAGCAAACTGCAATGCACGAGCACAATCCGACATCGGTGCCTTGACCGGCGGTGTGACATGCCCCGCCAAAGCGTCTTGGATGTACCGATACTGAACGGAAACGACAGTGATCCCCGATTCCAACAACTGCGGCAACATTCCCATCAAGTTCGCATCCGTCTGCGATCCGCCACGCCAACCTCCTCCATGAATGTAAAAGACGCACGGCGACGGACCGTCCGTGGCAACTGTCGGTTTCCAAAACATCAACGTCTGCTTGCGATGATCCCCATAAGAAATCCCGGATTCGGTTGGTTCCGGCGAGACGGGCTCCTTCGGCGTTTGGGCGACCGCCATTCCAGCGAGACAAATTGCAAAGCAACCCACCCGGAAGATCATTTGAAAAGAAAGCATGGTTGTGTTTGATGGATGAGGCATGAAGGTGGTTGGAAACGGAGTGCCGTTGTTTTACCGGAACCAAGCATTGCCTGCGATGATCCACCAACTCCATGTTGATGATTCATCACTCACGGCTGAACCACCGGAGCCAAGTAAAGATTACGATACGACACATTGGTGTGGTCGCCCTGCAAGTAAATTGGACCGGGCTCATCCGGGTTTGTGTGGATCGCACCCGCGGTCGGTCGCGAAATCGGTTGGTTGTCGATGACCTTCTCGCCGTTGAGCACCACGGTCACGTGACGGTCCACCAACGTGATGTCGTACGTTTGCCACTCGCCTCCTGCTCGCCCCGCGTTCTTCGAAGGTGGGATCTCGCCGAAGATCGCTCCCACACCTTGGATGCCTTGCATCCGGCTGTCACGGTCCACCACTTGAGCCTCGTACATGCCTCGCAAGTAGACCCCGCTGTTGCGTTGTGACCCAACGAGAAATTCAAGGTGCAGCCAAAAGTCCTCAAACGATGCTTCTGTTTTCAAATTGGCATGGTCACCGGTCGCACTGAAATCGGTCTTCGGCGTGTTGTTCTGCAGCACGCCATCGACCACCGACCAACCATTCTTTTTGTCCGGCTCATGAGTGGTCCAACCAGTCATGTCCTTTCCATTGAACAAGCTGATCGGTTGCCCAAACCGAACCTTGGAAAGATCCGGACGGTCCGCAGGCATGGCAGAGATCTTCGTCCCCGTGAAGGTCACACGTTCTGGTTCCCGATTGGCACGTGTTCTCACCATCGCACCATCCAACTCGCCGTTCACCAACCCGACGCTCACACGGGTCGTGCTCACGCGTTTGCCTTTCGACTTCTTGACAATCTCAAACTGAACGCGTCCGTCGCTCACTTCGACATCGCGGTATGGCCCCGCCGAGCCCACATAAATCCGCAATGACACAACCGGATTGCCAGCCTGCTCTTCCACTCTCATCCAAGCCGGTTCGGCTGTGGACAGGTCCAGCGACCAATCACCAAGCAACCCCGATGGAACGGATTCGCCATGAACCGTCCCCACGAGGAGTGTTGCGAGGCCAAAGAACGCGACCACGCCAGTCAAACGAGCACCAGAAAGAAGCTTCATCACGGTCTTGCAGAGTAAACGAGAGGAAAAGGAGAAAGAGGGAAACCCGACTCACCGCCAAACATCCCACCAAAGCGAACGCAATGATAAGCCAAACCGGATGCCGGCACTGCCAAACTTACCCCAGGCTCCCAAGGAGCGCCGCGAGGACGAAGTCCGAACCAGTTCGCCTCGACCCGAACCAGAAACACGTGGCGGAAATACGCGTGGAAGGGCGATTTCAAATGCAATTGTTCATCAACCGAGAACTCACCACGATCCCCACGCACAACAATGAAACAACAATTCTTCCTTGGTTCGCCCAAACAGGTTTCCTATGGTTTGCTCGCCCTCCGCGTTGCGTTTGGTTGCTTCATGATGGTTCACGGCCTGCAAAAGGTCATGGGTTTTTCAACGATCTCGGAAGGATTCCCCGACCCGCTCGGCATGGGACATCAACTGAGCCTCGTGTGCGCCATCGCAACCGAAGTCGGGTGTTCCATCCTCTTGATCCTCGGCCTGGGAACACGCGTCGCGGTTCTGGGCCTCGCGTTCACAATGTTCGTCGCCTTGTTCTTGGTTCACGGCAGTGATCCGTGGAAGGCCAAAGAACTGGCCGCGGTCTACCTCGCAATCTACGCCGTGATCTTCATCACAGGCCCCGGCGAAATCTCGCTGGATCAAAAGCTGTTTGGGAAGCGTGGGACGGAAGAGGCCTAACGCTGGGCTGTCAAAAGGTTGGTATTGACACGGAAAATGCGACGTTGATTTTTATTCTGTCCTACGCCCCAACGGGGCAGCCACAACCCAGGGCGTTGCCCTGGGCTGGCATAGGGCTGCCCCGTTGGGGCGAAGTCGAGGAACAAAACCTGCGCAGTCCAAAGCGGTGTCAATACCAACCTTTTGACAGCCCAGCCTAACCCAGTGCCGACGCACGACCCGTCCCAGGCAACCGAAGGTCCCGCTGGCGTTTGGCTGCCGTGGCCTTGGCTTCCAGCCTGTGTTTCCCCATCCACCTCATGGAAGAACCAAGGGGGCAGGCTTGATCGGCGTCGAACCCATGTTGCCATGTCGGCCGGACCAAGCGAAACGCTGTTCCGGCAGTTGACAGGGGGATGCCGGAGCGGCGTCACCTTGTTCCTTGATCCGGCCTACTTGGCGAGTCGATGCCGACGATGATTGTTCCATCGACGCAGATTGGAGAGCCCTGATTGTCGCTGATCGCACGCTCCTCTGTTCGTTTCGTTTGCTGCCCGTTGCCTTGGTTGGCGGCGTCTGAATGGCTTGGGATGCCTGGCTGCGATCCGTCTCGTTACAATGGACGTGTGTCGAAGTAAAAATGCATTGGCGTGGTTCGTCAACTGGCTTCTTCCTCCTGATTGCACCATGCTTTCTCTTCCTTCGCGGGATCCACCGCGAAGGCTCTCGTTCCTTTGATTGGACGCACCATTCTCATGGTGCGTCACTGCCTGCGCCACCATTCCACCGGAGCCATCGACATTCATGCCTGAACCAAGCCCCCACGACAGCATCGCTCTGCTGATTGATGCTGACAACGCGCCCGCCGCAAAAATCGACTTCGTCATTTCAGAACTTGCCACCTACGGCGTGGTCAACATTCGAAAGGCCTACGGGAATTGGACCAAGCGAGGGTTGGAAGGTTGGGTCAAGGTGCTGCATGAATACGCGATTGCACCGACGCAGTGCTTTGATCTGATCAAGGGCAAGAACGCTACCGACATGACGTTGCTGATCGATGCGATGGACATCCTGTACACCAAACAGGTCCAGACGTTTGGTTTGGTCTCGTCAGACTGTGACTTCACGCCGCTCGTCCGCCGCTTGCGAGAAGATGGCAAGCAGGTCATCGGATTCGGGCGGCAGAACTCGCCGGAACCTTTCGTCCAGGCGTGTAGCCATTTCATCTACTTGGACGAAGATGACAATGGGAAAACACCGCAGAATGAGAGGAGGGAAAGCTCGGTTTCGTCGTTGAAAAAGAACACCAAGCTCATCAACACGCTTCGAATTGCAGTGAAGGAAGCCGCCGATGACGACGGATGGGCGGCACTCGGTCCGGTCGGAGCTCATATCTCGAACCAAGGTCCTTTCAACCATCGCACCTACGGATTTAAGAAACTCAGTGACATGTTTGAAGCAATCGATCTGTTCGAAGTCAAAAAGAGCAAACAAATCGGACAGGCTTCCGTTCGCGTCCGGCTGAAAAGATGATTCTCGCTGGAGGGACCGTGCAGTCGCCGCGTCACCTCACTCATTCCCTTGTGCAATCCATCTCTGATCGACCACCCCATGAATCAATATAGCAGGGCTACCCAGGAACAACTGGAATCCAATGACGGATCTGCCCGCTGGCTGCTGGGCATTTTGATCGCAGTGGGCGTGTTTTTCTTGGTTGCGTTGGTGGCTGGTGTCACGTCCCTGTTGTCGCTGCAACGCACCGTGCCGGCGACCCAACTGGTGTACTCGATCCAGCGTTCCGACTCACAGCCCGAGTTTGTAACGAGCGAACAAATGGAAGTCCCGCTGCGACGTCGCATGGGCGAGTTGTTTGGCATCGGACTGGAGGTCAATGCCGTTGATGATGAGCAAATCGAGATCATTTTGCCGACCCGTGATCCAACCCAAATCAAGATTGCGAAGGACTTGCTGGTGTCCGCGGGCGTGCTGCGATTCCTTCCGATCGCCAATCCAACTCGGCACGCGTCAGTCTTTGAACTTGTCCAGCAAACCACCAATGCTCCAACACCCCAGCGGGACGTGCAGGATCAAAATGGAGACGTTGTTGGACGATGGGTCACCGTTGGCGTGGAAGCTGAAGTGACGCCGAGCGATCAAATCGCTCCGCTGAAGGTGGAATTGAACTCGCCCTTCGTGCGGAACTCCCGCACCGGCGAAGTCATTTCATTGCCCGAGCAGATTTTGGGGCAAGACAGCGAAGGCAAGATTGCGCAATGGATCGCCAGTCAAGGCATCGAGTCCATTGACGTCTTGGCGGTCGTGGACCGTTCGCAGGCGGTCGGTGGTCAAGACTTGTCGTTCGCTGGTGCAACGTTTGACGAGACTGGTATGCCGGCAGTGGCTTTTGTCTTCACGGATGCGGGGAGCAAGAGAATGGCGGCATTGACCACGTCCAACTCGCCGGTTGGCAACCGTCGCACGCAACTTGGTGTCATTCTGGATGATCAGCTTCTCACTGCCCCCAACATTCTATCGACCATCCAACGAGAGGCTCGAATCACGGGCAATTTCACACAGTCCGAAGTCGACTCCATGGTGCAAATTCTCAAAGCGGGACAGTTGCCAGCGAAGTTGAATCCGACACCAGTCGCGGAATCGCAAACAACCATGTCCTACTCGTTGCTGGACTCGTTCATGCAGTGACACATCGGCGGATCGCACGAACCGGTCTCCATTGGCCAGGACGTCTCCCAACGAAAAGGTCCTTTGCAGGTGGGCAGGAATCTTCGGGTACAACCATGTGAGCCGTTTGGGCGTTCGCCCCGGTTGTGCGTGAAAACCGTGGCTAACGCCAGCGGCTCACATATCCGATGACACCTGCGTACCTGCTTACGCAGCAACCCCCGGCTACCATCTGAAATCCCTACCGCGATGGAGTAAGTCAGAAGCCGGGAAGAAAAATTGCATCCGCGATCAGATCGGCAACCCCAAACATTTCGCAGCCCAGCATTCGCCCCGGTTGTACGCGGGAACACTAGCGTTTGCCATTGCAGGTCAAATGCCGAAAGACTCCTGCCGACCAGCTCAGATCCCCAATTCATGATCGACGGTGTTTGATCTCACTGGGGCGCATATCGAGCGGGAACTGCGGGTTCGGTTGCGGAGGAACGCGTCTTTGATTGTCTCGACGTTCTTCTCTTCTTCTGATTGAGCCCATCCCATGGAATACCTTCCTCTTCTTATCCAACTCATCACCGGTGCAGGCGGTGGCAATGCAGCCGCGAAACTGGTCAAGAAGCTCGATCTTGGAATCCTTGGGAATTCAATTGCCGGAATCATCGGCGGCGGACTTGGTGGTCAACTGCTCGGCATGCTCGGGATGACAGCAGGACCGAGTGGAGCGATGGATTTATCGGCCATTCTCGGAAGCGTGGCATCGGGAGGCGTCGGGGGTGGCGCGCTACTGGCCATTGTAGGTGTGATCAAGAACGCCTTGGCAAACGGAAAAACTCAACCTTCTGAAACCTGATGCAGATGTTCACCTTGTTTCCAACTTCACGCCAGTGAATCATGGTTTGTATTCCGGCGGGCGATCATTCGCTTTGCTGGTCGCAAACCATCGCTGCCAACACTCAAAGGGGCAATGAGTGTTGGCAGTTTTCTTTTTTGCATGACCCTTCTTTGGGCAGGTGATTGCCGGGCGTCTTGCCGGGCTCCCGGGCGTGCTTCTTGGCGGTGCTTCTCTTGGCAGTGCAACGCACTCGGACCAGGCATCCACTTGCCGAGGTCGGCTCCACGCGATATGCGGTGGTCCGCTATAACCTCCGCTCACGACACGTGACCGCAAGCTCCGCCGTATCGCCACGCCACCTCGCCGCGTGCTTTCCGGCCAACCCGAAGGGAAGCACCATGCCTCTGCACAGCAAAGATGACATTCGCGAATTCATCGACGACGAAATCTATGCCTCGTCGGATCTGTCCACGACGATGCCCAAGTTCAAATTCCCGCAGCAAGAGCAGGCGGCGCAGCACATCTACTCTGCCGTTCATGACGAGTTGATGCTGGACGGGAACTCCCGTCAGAACTTGGCAACGTTCTGCCAGACCTTTGCAGAACCTGAAGTGCGGCAGTTGATGGACGACTGCATGGACAAAAACATGGTCGACAAGGACGAGTACCCTCAGACAGCCGAGATCGAAGCTCGCTGCGTCCACATGCTGGCGGATTTGTGGAATTCCCCTGAGTCAGCGAACACGATCGGATGCTCCACGACGGGTTCCAGCGAAGCCGCGATGCTGGGCGGAATGGCAATGAAGCGAGCCTGGGAAAAACGTCGCAAGGAGGCGGGCAAGCCGATCGATCGCCCTAATCTGGTGACCGGTCCCGTCCAAGTCTGCTGGCACAAATTCGCTCGCTACTGGGACATCGAACTGCGCGAGATCCCGATGGAGGAGGGGCGGCTGATCATGACGCCGGAAGAAGTCATCCAACGCTGCGATGAGAACACCATCGGTGTGGTGCCGACTCTGGGGGTGACGTTCACATGCCAGTACGAACCTGTCCAAGCAGTGGCAGAGGCACTGGATCGATTCGAAGAAGAAACGGGCATCGACATTCGCATGCACGTCGATGGAGCCAGTGGCGGATTCTTGGCCCCCTTCTGCGCTCCGGATTTGGTCTGGGATTTTCGACTCCCGCGAGTGAAGTCAATCAACACCTCGGGACACAAATTCGGTTTGTCGCCGTTGGGAGTGGGATGGGTGATCTGGCGAGAAGAAGCCGATTTACCTGAAGAAGAAATCTTTTGGGTGAACTACTTGGGTGGAAACATGCGTGACATCGCGCTCAATTTCTCCCGGCCGGGCGGTCAAGTCGTTTGCCAATACTACAACTTCCTGCGACTTGGACGGGAAGGTTATCGACGCACTCACACTGCTTGCTATGACACGGCGAAGTACCTGGCCGAAGAAATCGCGAAACTCGGGCCGTTCGAGGTCATCTACGATGGGGACATGGCTTCCGGTATTCCAGCGATGTGCTGGAAGATGAAAGCGGGAGAAGATCCAGGGTTCACGCTGTACGATTTTGCAGACCGGTTGCGAACGAGAGGCTGGCAGGTTCCCGCCTACGCGCTCCCAGCCAACCGAGAAGACCTGGTAATCCAGCGAATTCTGGTTCGGCACGGTGTCAGTCGTGACCTGAGTTCGATCTTGGTCGAAGACATGAAACGCGTCATCGAGCACTTCGAAAAGCATCCGGTTCATACCACGATGACAGCCGCCGAAGCCTCGGGATTCTCCCACTAAGCAGGGCGGCAGGAATGATCGGGTGCAACGAAGTCAGCCGTTTGGGCGTTAGCCCCGGTTGTACGTGGGAGCAACGACGCTACCCAAAAAAATCCCAAATGCTGAAAGACTCCTGCCGACCGGCTTCGGTCGGCATTCGAACTGTGCTGCGTTCTGAAACGAATCCAATGGAGACCCCATGCCCTTGACCAACGACAATCCGGTGGAACCGCAGTCGGCGGTCGAAGCCTCGGGGGCATGGCCGTTTGTGTCGCGACGTGTTCGTCTGATCGAAGGAACACGGCAGGTTTGGAATTCTCGGCAGCATCGCAAGGGAACGGTTCCGCGTGCGCTTTCACGTGTCGCAGGGATCTTCTCGGCGGAACATTTGAACGCTTGGATTGGGACGGTCTTTGCAATCGGGGCAGCGTGCTTTGTGGTCGCGAGTTGTGGCAGCTTATTCCCATGGATGGTGGAAGGCTCCGTCGTGGGAGAGCATCTCAACGCGATTTACTTCGCCGGTTCGATTCCATTCACAACAGCAGCAGGGTTGCAGTTGTTTCAGGCCGCCAGCGCCAGTGCCCGCCTGGCCCCGCTTGGACGGGATCGACTGATCGGGTTCGGCTGGTACCCGCGGGACATCGGCTGGTTGAGCTGTGCCTTGCAATTTGTCGGGACCGTGTTGTTCAACTTCAACACGTTGGACGCGATGTCCCCGTCGCTGAACTGGTTGCAGCAAGACTTGGTCGTGTGGGCGCCTGACTGGGTGGGGTCTGTTTTATTCTTGGCATCGGGCTACCTGGCTTTTATCGAAACCTGTCACGCCCACTGGGCGTTTCAGCCGCGTAGCCTGACGTGGTGGATCGTTTGGATCAATTTGTTAGGCTGCGTTGGGTTCATGATCTCTGCCTGCTTCGCCTTCGTGCTTCCAAGTGGTCTCAGCGAGCGTGCGATCACAGTTTCAACTGCGTGGACGTTGCAGGGCGCGGTTTGTTTTCTGATCGGCGCGTTGTTGACGTTGTTTGAGTCGCCAGATTCAGCCAAAGAACCCCAAGAAACCGCGACTGAGCTTGTTTGAGTCTTCATTCCCTTCTCCGCCCGATGCGAACATGAGAGAACTTTATCTTTACCAGAGAAAGCACCGGCAAACCGCCAGAACTCTGATGATCAACATTGGGGTGCTGCTGGTGATGGCTTGGGCGGCTCACCAGTTCATCGAACCCTCCGAGGCGAAGGACCAGTTGTTCGACTGGGTGAAAATCGTTGTGCCGTTGGTGGAGCTCGGTCTGCTGTTCGCCGCCCTTTTATTTTGGATCCGCAACGGAACGTTTCGGATGGCCGTGAATGCGGACCGCTTTGAAGTGGTCGATCCTCTGTCAGCAAATGGGTCGTTTTCTGTGCCGGTGAGTGAGATTGTTCAGATCAAGCAGACTCATCAGAAAAATTCCAACTTCAGCTCGATCAGGATGCACATGAAGTCTGGCGAGCAGATACGGATCACGCAAAACCATCACTACAATCGAGCGAAACTTTATGCGGCGTTGGCGAAAGCCAACCCGGACATCGATTTGCCGAAAAGTGCCTGGCGGTTCAAGCAGGTCTGACGAACAAAGACGCGTTCGCCAACCAAACCGGCACGACCTGCCGGGGAACGTCGATGTGTGAAAGTGCTTCCCGGGTGAAAGCACTCGACACGCGTCTCCGGATCATTCCGCTTCGCGAAGAGATTGATGGCAGCGCACGCAGCTGGTGGTCAATTGGTGGAATGCCAGCGTGACTCCGTCAATGTTTTTCTTCTTGGCTTGATGAATCACCTCGTTGGTGACTCGCTCAAACGTTCGGACATGATTGCGGTAGTCGGGATTGCGACTGCGAGCGAAGCCTTCGACCTTGTTCAGCAAACGCATGTGGTTCGCATTGGCTTCGATCTGGTCGAAGTCGCCCATCGACAGCCCACGCAGAATTCCGGTGGAGTAGTCCAGCTTTTTCTGCATCCAAAAGTCGAGGGAACGTTCACTGGTTTCCTTCGGAACCGTTTCGTCGGATGCAGCCTTGGTTTCCGGTTCGGTACTGGGCGATTGGGCCAATCCGGTGGTGATCCAGAGAGCGGTGAAAGCGAGCATGACGAGCAGACGCATGGACTTGGTTCCGTTGTTGAAAGGGGGGAGGCGTGAAACGCCGGAGAGATGAAATGACGCAGCAAGTGTGACGGGACAACCACAGGGGCAAAGCCTATGCCGGTGCTGCATTTTGTGGGGGAAGCCCAAATCGGTGCGTCGTCGATCACAACGTGCAAATGAGCACATGGAAACTGGCACTCGGTAGGCAGGGACGCAGGTGTCATCGGGTATGTGAGCCGCTGGCGTTAGCCACGGTTTTCACGCACAACCGGGGCTAACGCCCAAACGGCTCACATGGTTGTGCTTGATCACTCCTGCCGACCTGCTTGGCATCGTCAGTGCTGGACCTTGGTGTCCCCAATCTTTTAAACCAAGGCATTGGTAGGGCGAAAGAGTGGATGGGCGTCCTCGTGAGCCATTCGAATCCGGGCATTGTGCGGCGATGCACGACCGCAGGGGCAACTCGGCGCATTTCGCAAGTGGATCAAGAATTGCAAGGAAGAGAGTCGTCTCATTCCTTTCCCAGGAATCGAGTGGTCGGTGACGGTCGTCGTTCGCACCTGGAGAGCAACGTTTGCTCTGCACGGATGACGTGAAAAGGCGTCTGCACTTTGCCGCGAGATTCGAATCCGAGAAGAACATGCCCCAATCCACGACAGAATTGCTTGGCCCCGACGGCCCCCATTTGCTTGAGCACCGGTGTGAAACGATCGACCAAAGTCGGCTGCATCTTCCGGGACCCGATTTCTTAGAACGAGTGGTGTGCGGAACCGATCGGAACCAACGGGTCATCAATCAACTGGCACGTCTCTTTGGCCATGGCCGACTCGGCGGGACGGGGTATGTGTCGATTCTTCCAGTCGATCAAGGCATTGAGCACTCCGCTGGGGCATCGTTCGCGCCGAACCCGGACTACTTTGATCCAGAGAACATTGTGCGTTTGGCGATCGAGGGAGGCTGCAATGCGGTCGCGTCCACCTTGGGAGTCCTGGGGGCTGTGTCGCGCAAGTACGCGCATCGAATTCCGTTTGTCGTGAAGATCAATCACAATGAACTTCTCAGCTATCCCAACTCCTATGATCAGGTGATGTTTGGCAGTGTTGAACGGGCATTTGACATGGGGGCCGGCGCGGTCGGAGCGACGATTTACTTCGGTTCTCCAGAATCGCGTCGCCAACTGGTTGAGGTGGCGGAGGCGTTCGAGCACGCGCACGAATTGGGGATGGCGACTGTTTTGTGGTGCTACCTTCGCAACCCAGCCTTCAAAACGGACCAGGACTACCACACTTCCGCGGATCTGACCGGGCAAGCCAATCATTTGGGCGTCACGCTGCAAGCCGACATCATCAAGCAGAAGCTGCCAACCAACAACGGTGGTTTCAATGCGATCCAATTTGGCAAAACGTCCCCCTTGGTCTACGACGAATTGACCACCGATCATCCGATCGATCTGTGTCGCTACCAAGTGGCCAATTGCTACATGGGCCGTGCGGGATTGATCAACTCCGGCGGAGCGTCCTCGGGCGCATCCGATCTCGCCGAAGCTGTGAAAACAGCGGTGGTCAACAAGCGAGCTGGGGGAACCGGCTTGATCTCCGGTCGGAAAGCATTCCAGCGTCCGATGCTGGAAGGAGTCGAACTGCTTCATCGGATTCAGGATGTCTACCTCGACAAGGCGATCTCGATCGCTTGATCGCAGTGGCCAAGCAGACCGTTGTGCATTGGCTGCCCTCGGAATTATGTTGCCGGATGGCCCCAGCGGTCCGCATGCAGGTTGGGGGGCGGGAGATGCGCGTCGCTGCTGTGCAGGTGCGCTGTCAATGCCGCGATGTAGGCGGTTCTGTCTTCGTCGTTGGTGAATTCGAGCGGGCGGCGTGTTTGCAACTCTCTCATCGATTGCATTTGATGTCGTTCCATGAATTCCGTCAGTCCGTCGAGCATGAACCGGATCACATCGGGGCCTTCCCGATAGATCGCCGACGTCACCATCGCCACGTCCGCTCCCGCCAGCAGCACCTTGATCAGATGATCGGCATGGCCAATCCCGCCGTTGGCCGCCAACGGCATCGCCGGGCAAAAGCTGTGGACCTGCATCAGCGTATCAAGCGATTCCATTTCGTCGCTTTCATGGGTGAGTCGCCAGCGACTGGCCAGCTTCAGTGTGTCCAGACAAATGTCCGTTTTGGGGGCTCGTCCGTGAAGCACCATCCCTTGTGCACCCGACAGCAATTGACGGGCGAGGTGCGGCAAGCTGGTGAAATTTCGGCCGAGTTTGACAAACAGCGGGATGGTGATCGATGCGTCGACCTCTCGAATGGCTTCGAGAATGGTCGCTTCAATTTCGGCTGAACTGGTGAAGTCGCTGGGGCGGGAATGGTGGACGTTCAGCTCAATCGCGGCGGCACCGGCTTCCTGCAATTCACCTGCGAAGTCCATCCAACCACCGGCAGTGAACCCGTTCAGGCTCGCGATGATGGGGATGTCTTGCAGAGAACTGGCTCGATTGACGAGTGCCAAGTAGGAATCGGCGTCGGGGCACACCCAGTTGTGTTGGGTGCGATCAGAGCGTTCCAGCAGGCTTCGTTCTCGAGCCGTGATCTTGCGTCCCGCGTTCCAGCTCCAATCGATCACTTGTTCTTCAAACAATGACGGCAACACGATCGCCCCAGCCCCGGCCTGTTGCATGGCCAAACGCGTGTGTTCATTCATGGACATCGGAGAGGCACCGACGATCACAGGGGAAGCCAACGCCAGACCGCCAAAATGGGTGTTGAGATGAAAAGTCATTGCTTCAAATCCTTTGAGAGAGAAAAGAACGGTTCAAAGCGATTCGGCCACTTGAGCCAAGTCAGGGATCTCAACCACCAACGTTCGCTCGGCTTCCGTCAGTGGTTCCCGATTGGCAAGTTGTCGATCCAGGACATCCAGGTCAGCATCCGAGGCGTCCTCCCGATGTGCCAAGCGATCAGCGACGCGTTGACGCAATGTCTGAAGGTCGCTGTGGCAGTCCAGGATGGCGATGGGCACGCCAGCTTGTTCGGCGAGTTCGTGAAATTGTTGGCGGTCAGCGCGTCGTAAAAAAGTGGCGTCAACGATCACGCTGTGACCGGACGCGAGAATTCGGCGAGCAAGTTGGGAAAGACGCTGGTAGGTTTGCTCGTTGGCTTCGGACGAGTACAGCGCCGCGTTTTCCTGGGGGCCGATGTCCTGGGAAGCAATGTCCTGGGAAGCGATCATTGGAGACGCAGTGCTTGAAGGCGCTTTGTTTAGGAAGCCGACGGTGTCTGGGGTCAATCGCTGCATCGCCGACTGCCCGAACATGCGTTTTCGTTCGATATCGCTGCGCAATCGGAATGCGTTGTGACGTTGCACGACCGCCTCACTGAGCGTTGTCTTTCCACTGCCACTGACGCCGTGCGTGATCCACAACCGAGGAGTCTCACGCAAGGTGAATCGATAGGCCAAGTCAACGTGATGGCGAGCGTCCACCGCATCCTTTCGCATTGAGGCAGCCAAGGCCCGCACGAGGGCTCGGTAAACCAAGAACAACCTCAGCAACTCCAAGGATTGGTAGTCGCCAGTGCATTCCAAGTAGGCGTTGAGAAAGGTGCGTGACAGATCGAGATGATCCCGCGCTGCCAAATCCATTGCCAGAAACGCGGCATCACTGAGAACATCAATCCAGCTCAGGTGGTCGTTGAACTCGACGCCATCGAAAGGAACCAACTGCCCTTGCCATTGCACGACATTGCCCGAGTGCAGATCACCGTGACACTCGCGAATGAATCCTGCCGCGATGCGGTCGGCCAGCAAACGTTGATGTTGTTCCAGGAAATCCGCGGTCCATCCCCGCAACACTTCGCAGGTCGCGGCGGTCGTGGCATCGGCGGTTGTCAGAACCTGATCGATCGTCTGAGGAATGTTGGCCTGCAAGAATCCAGGCCACTCCTCGGCGATGCCATCGCGGCAAACCGCCGCGTCACGGTGGAATCCCGCGACGGTGGACGCGAGGTGAACGACTTCCAAGGTGGTCAGTTGCCCTGCTTGAACCCGTTCACTGAGGAGGGCATTCGATGGGAAACGGTGCATCTTGACCGCGTACTCGATCGCATCGCCTTCCCCTTCGATGGTCGGTCGCTTTTCGGTGAGAGTGATCGGCACGACTCCGATGTACAGACCGTTTGCAAAGCGACAATCCAAACGCACCTCTTCTTCACAGAAATGTCGCCGTCGTGCAAGCGTGCTGTAGTCGAGGAAATCGGTCCGAATCGGCTTCTTGATCTTGTAAGCAAACTCACCAGCCAAGAACACAACCGAGAGATGCGTCTCCTGCACAAGGATCGGGGATTCGATCGGATGCGGGTACGCCTGGGGGTGTTTCAAACCAATGATCAAGCCATCCAGAGTTGGATGGATGTCTGTTGTGATGCTCATCGCATTCGGATCCCCCAAAGAGACGCTTGGCCAATCAACTATTCACGAGGCAGCTCAATCAATTCGTTTCGATGCTTTCTCATGTAAGAATGACATTCCACACAGTGAACCGTCATGGCGACGTACCCCATCGTGGCCCGATGAATGTCCTGTTCCTCAGCGGCTTCGGCAATCAAATCGGTTGCACGTTGAAAGTCGCGACTTTGCTCGGCGTACTCCCGTGTTTGGATCACGTTCCACCCAGACTCGGTGCTCAGTAATTTTAGCGATCGAGCGTTGGACGCGATCTGGTCGAAATCTTCGAGCGTCAGCCCTTCCAAGATTGCTTTGGACTTTTCCAGCTTCAACCGCATCAACGGGGTGAGTTTGGTTGTCCGATGGGAAGAGGCATCGTCGGATGGCGGGTCCGCTTGCAAGGCCAACCCCACCATGGATGTCAACAGCAACACGAAACCGGCAAGCATGATTGAGAGAGTGCTTTTCATAACGTTCAGCTATATGAGAGGGAGTGGTTCATCATCTTCGATCAACGAGGTCTGCGACATTTCAACGGGAGAGAGGAAACCTTTGGGCTTGAGCGCCAGCAACGAACAGGTGATGTCGGGAATGACTGTTTCTGCTGTGTTGCCAATCAGGATTCCAGCGATGCCGGATCGGCACACGGTTCCCATCACCATCAAGTCCGCTTCGACTTCATCTGCGACACTGCGAATCACATCGGCGGGCGATCCGTGTCGGAGGTGCAGGTGCACGTCCGCCGCGTCTGCGTACGGGGTTTGCAGAAGTTCGTCGAGCGCTTGATGGACCTTCATTTCGTGATCCTTCCGCGCCAGGTCCACCGCATCATCGCCTGCGTGTCGACGGATCGAGTCCTCCATCCACATTTGCCAAGCGGCGACAACATGCAATTGAGCTTTGTCACGCTGAGCGATGGAATACGCCCGTTCCAGAATCTGCCGGTTCAGTTCACGATGTTGTTGGTTCGCGGCTTCCACGTCGATGGCCGCGACGACTTGATCAAACTCCCCGTGAATGTCCGGTTTGAGCAACCACACGGGGCAAGGGCACAATCTCAATAGCGATTTCGCGATGCTTCCGAAGAATCGCTCCGCCGCACTGAATCCGTCGGCGGTCTTGACGACCAAATCATGCTCCTCTCGGAGGACTTGTCGGGTGATCTCGGTGGCCGGGTCACCGATGGCGACTGCAACGTCCAAGGTCAATCCGGTGTCAGAGTAGTCCGCTGCGAGGTCAAGCAAACGACGACGGCGATCAGCCGCGACCAGCTTTTCAAGCTCCTCTGGTTTGGCCACATCGGTCATCATGCCCAACGCTTTGGGGATCGGCTTGACGACGTCCATGAGCGTGAGTTTTGCATTGTTTTCGAGCGCCATGTCAGTCGCCCGCGAAACCGCAACCTGTGGTTGTTCGGTACCAGCGTAAACGAGAATGTTGGTGAAGTTTTGCATGGTATTGGGAGCCGAGGTTTGGCAAGGCAACGATTGAGAGTTCACGGGTTTCGAAGGCAGTTGCGTTCCATTAAGTCGCAGTCAGGTCACGATGGAATGCTGAAGAGCTGCGTTTGGGGGATTGCTGGAAATCGATTGATTGCGTGCGATCCACACACTGGATGGAGAGTGACGAAGCACAAATCGCGTGGTGCTGCCCAACAGAACACGGCCCAGGTCGCTCCTGGGCGTTTCCCCCACCACCACCAGGTCGACTTGATTGGTTTCGATGTAGTCGACCAAGCCGTCACCAATGTGGTCGCAGTGAATCAGATGCCCTTGAGTGGTGGAGGCGACGTCATTGAGTCGCTCCACCACACTCTCAATGACCTCGGTTGCGGGAGCGTCGTGGGGCAGTTCGGCTTCGTCCATGTTGTCCGTCACGGACAACACACGCACCTCGGTGTTGCTGGCCCAACCAAACTCCGCGAATTCTTCCACGGCCTTTCCGGAAGGCTCAGTTGGTTCGCAGCCAATTGCGACGCGCAGGCGATGACGTCCGCTGAACTGCGAATTTGGTCGCACCACCAGAACACTGCAGGGAACATGGGTTGCCACGAAATCACTGACGCTGCCCTGCAAGAGGCGAGCAACGGTTGAGTAGCCCTTGGATCCGATCACCAGCAAATCGGGGCGATGCTCTTTGGCGATCGCGACAATGGTTTCGCCCGGCTGACCTTGGCGGATAATCTGACGCCATTTGATATCGGCATCGTCAAAGTACTCCTGGACCTTGCTGAACGACTGCTCAGCTTGATGGTGCTTTCGGGCGATCCAACTTTCGCTCCATCCATCCGCTAGAAATGTCTTTCGCGAAGGTGTCTCAGCGATCGCCGTGACGACGGTCAATTCCATTGCTTCAGTGTGTGGCAAACGAGCCAGAAAACGAGCGGCGTCGAACGAAGCGTCGGAGCCATCAATGGTCAGCAAGATCTTTTTCATCGAACTCTCTTGGGGGTTGCTTGGAGAACCGACGCACGCGGGGTGCCAAAGTGAAATTTCCGCAAAATCGCTCGTGGTTCCCAAGGCCACGCGTGCGTGGGTGCACATCTGAGCGGAGTGGATCGCTTGGGAGGTGCATTTGTGCGAGTTTTCCGCCTGGAATGCCCCTGGTCCCGGCTTTGCTAGTTCTGTCAGCACCATCTAGTTCAACTCCACAGGATTCGATCGATATGTCGAACATGAAAGCCGCACCGGCCAAGCAACGAGCCATCGAAACACAGCACTACTTTTCGAATCTGGAACAAGAAATCGTCCGCAAACTGCACGACGAAGCCAGCAGCGATTTCGGTCGCCAAGAATTGATCCGCAGCACCGGGATTCACGATCCCGGTCTGATCGAAGAATTGGGAAAGCTGGGGGTGACGGCCGACGGCCTGATCACCCTGCGGTTGTTCCCATTGGTGCTGGTCGCCTGGGCCGAAAAGAACGTCGATAAAAAAGAACGCGAAGCGGTCATGGCCGAAGCCCACCAAATTGGAATTCAAGAAGATTCCACCGCTGGAATTCTGCTTGATCAGTGGCTGCAGGTGCGTCCGCCTGGATTGTGCGTGGATGCGTGGAAGCGATACGTCCACGAACTCTTTCGTGGCATGTCGAGCGTTGCTCAGCAGCGGTTGATTCTGTTGACGAAGAAGCAGATGACAGGCGTCGCCAAGGCCTCCGGTGGGCACCTGGGGTTCGGGAAAGTCTCGGCCAAAGAAAAGGCCACGATCCACCAAGTGCTCACTGCGATGCGACAACAGACGCAAACGCATTGAACGTCATGCCGACGATGGCATTCCGTCAGCCGTGAATGCCTGTTCGCCCCGCGTCCTCTTCCCACTGGGTCGGAAGCTCGGGGTAACGTGTCTGACCGGCTTTGGGCTGGTGGTAGGCATTGTGTTGTCGGTAGTAGGCGACGCAGTCCTGTTCCCGACCGAGGACAATCCGAAATCCGCTCAGTTCACCGAACCGAGCCGTGATGATTGTCCAGCGTCCGTGTGCGCTCGCATCGTCTCGAAACACGATGACCCAGTCGTGCGTCGCATGTTGTTGCTGTGCTCGAGCGGTGTTGGAATACATCGCAGTGTAGTGACGCCCTTCTTGCTCGGTATGCCAAACCGGAATCGCCGAACTGGGGCTGCCTTTTTGGCCTGCCGGATGGATCTGAGTCAGAGTGCCTTCTGAAACCCGTTTGCGATACTCGCAGTCAATGTGAAGGAGTTCGTCGACCGTGACCTGACTCTCCGGGCTGGAAACGGAGTCCGGTGGTTGTGTGACGCCGCGATGTGTCAGGCTGGCCTGAATCGCTTCTCTCCGTTTGCGCCCGATACCAGGAACGTGTTCCAAGCGACCGTCCTTGGCGGCGATGAGCAATTCCGAAAGGGTTTCAATGTGCAAGTGGTCATAAATACGATGAGACAATTCAGGCCCGAGCCCCGGAAGCGTCGCAAAAAAGTGCTCGGCATTGGATTGACCACGCAAGCGATCCAGAAGCGGAATCCGGCCGACTTGGATCGCTGATTGGAGCAGCCCGGCAATGGAATGACCGATCGTGGGAAGGTTGACCAGCCCGTTGATTCCATCTCGTTCCAGGATGTCTCGGACTGGACAATGCAGGTTCGCGACGGTTTCGGCCGCGGCGTGATAAGCACGGACACGAAACTCATTGGCGTGCTGTTCCTGAAGCAAATCGGCGATTTCCGAGAGCTGTTTCGCGAACGTCTTGTTTTCGCGAATTCCCTCGATCTGCTCCGCCGCTTGCAGGGGAGCGTTGGACTCAATGACAACCATGGCACCGGCTCATCAGTTGGGGTGACCGTAGGAATCGCCTGACTGTTGCGAAACCAAGGGGGTGGGATCAAAGTAGGTGTCGCTTCGAGTCAGCGGATCCACGTATTCCAGACGCACTGATTTCTCGTCACCCACGTGGTCTGTCGGGCAAGCGTCGCGGAATGCCTGCAGCGATTGATACTGGGTTTCTTCCAGGTGCCGCACGATCCCGTCCACGATGTCTCGAATCACATCGGGGCCTTCGCGATAGACGGCCGAAGTGATCATGACCACATCCGCGCCCGCAATCATCGATTTGAGGGAGTCTTCAGCGTTTGAGATCCCGCCACTGGCAGCGATCGAAATCGTCCGGTCACCGGCACGAGCACGCACGATGCCTTCGAGAATACCGCCCAACGTATTGATCGGCGACAATTCCCAATGGATCGTCCAGTGCATGCGGTCGGTGCTGACATCCCACTGAGGCAAGTGAGTGAACAAGACCAACCCCGATACGCCGACTCTTTGCAACTGAGCGGTCATCGACGAAAGGTTGGTGTATCGCTGGCTGATTTTGGCAGCGACTGGAATGGAAACCAATTCGCGAACCTGTCGCACCAACTCACACATTCGTGTCTCGACATCGTTGGACGTTTCCAACGGATCGAACACGGCTTGCTGCAAGTTGAACTCCAGGGCATCCGCCCCGGCTGATTCAATTTCCTTCGCGTATTGAAGCCACTGCCCAGGCGAAGACCCATTCAAACTGCCAATGACTGGAACCGTGCAAATCTCCTTCAGACGTGCGATGGTCTGCAGGTAAACTTCCGTCCCGCCGTTGTACCGGTCTTGCTGAGGTTGGTAGCCACTGCGCTGGATTGCATTTGCCGGGTCGGTGGACTTCATCTGTTGATGAACGACTTGCTCTTGAAGCATCGACGGCAAAACGATCGCACCGGCACCTGCGCCGACCAGTTGCCGCACCGTTTCCGGTTGCGTGTTCAAAGGACAAGCACCGACCACAACGGGTGAGACCAATTCCAGCCCGAGGTATTTCGTCGTCAGTTCACAGGACATGGCTTGGGCACCCCGGTCAATGGAGAAAAATCTCAATGGAGAAAAATCAGGAACGTGAAAGGTCCACGCAAACGTTGTTCCCATGCCAGTTCTTTCAGTCACTGCTTCGCCCGGGCGCGCTAGTGTGACAATACGGAGCAGTCCACCGAGCAAATTTGGATCGGAATGGTGTGCGGAAACGCTGTTTTCGCAACGGCACAGTCATTGCCTTGGAACCCAACCACAGCGTCCGGCAATCGACTTCGCCTGGCCGCGTCTCATATTTTCAAAGGATGAATTCAATGCCTGCCTCTGCCCGCCGATTGATCTCCAACATGATTGGCGACCTCAAAGAAGAACGAGACGAGCTGGCTCTGCAGATTCACCTTGGCAAGGAAGATGCCAAGAGCGAGCTGGAACGACTCGATCAAAAACTCGAAGAATTGAACCAGCAATACCAGCCACTCAAGAACGCGGTGGATGAAACCGGTGACGACGTCTGGGCTGCGTTGCAACTCGTCGGGGAAGAAATCAAGAATGGATTTCACCGCATCCGAAAATCAATCTGAGATTCGCGTTTCCCGCATCCACACGATTTTGTTGAACGGTGGCGAACGCCCAAGCAGCTCCGATGCCGGAAGACTGAAGCGAACCTGATTAAATGACGGAGCCCCCTGCCAATTCGTCGGTGTCGGTGTTGTCGGAGGTCACGCCATTGAATCGGTCCAGCAAGCGATAGAGCTTTCGACGGTGAATTCCCAGTTTGCGTGCCGCACCGGCCTTGTTGCCGTTTTGGTCTTCCAAGACTTTCAAAACATGGACTCGTGCGATCTCGTCCAGTTGGTAGCGGGAGTTGCCCAACATCTCACTGGGGTGCGGTGACGACGTCGAATCCTGACCTGCCTCCATCATCGTCGTTGCTTCTGTATTGGACCTCATTGGCGGTTTGGCGGACGGACGCCCGAAGTCAACCACTTCGGACGGCAGATCGTCCAAGGTGATGTCGAATTCGTCGGCCAAAATCGTGGCCCGATCGATCACATTGATCAGCTGCCGAATGTTGCCCGGCCAAGGGTAGCGATTCATGGCATCCCTGGCCGCATCGTCCATGTGATAGGACCGCGGCAGGAAATGGTCGATCAATCGATCGATGTCACCTTCTCGATCACGCAGCGGAGGGAGCGCAATTGACAGGACGTTGATCCGATAGAACAAATCTTCCCGGAAGTTGCCTCGATTGACTTCGGTTTGCAGGTCTCGATTGGTCGCGGCAATGATGCGGACCTTGACGTTACGTTGGCGGTGGCACCCCACGCGACGCAGTGACCCGTCTTCGAGAACGCGTAGCAACTTAGGTTGTAGAGACAGCGGCAGCTCTCCAATTTCATCGATGAACAAGGTTCCACCGTCCGCGATTTCAAACAGCCCTGGCTTCTCGGCCGTTGCCCCCGTGAAGGCTCCCTTTTGATGGCCGAACAGTTCGCTCTCCACCAGATTCTCTGGCAGCGCGGCACAGTTGACGGTCACAAAGGGCTTGTCAGCGACGTGACTGGATTGCTGGATGGCTTTGGCGACCACTTCTTTGCCCGTGCCGCTTTCGCCTTGAATCAAAACGGGTTTCGTTGTGCGTGCGACCTTTTCAATCAGTCGGGAAACTTCTTGCAACGACTTCGATTGCCCAATCAGTTTGGCGGCCGGTTGCGAACGCGAAATGACGGCTTTGAGCTGCTTGTTCTCTTTCTTCAGTTGGTGTCGCTCACGGGCCCGAAAGCAATGGTGTTCCAAATCGCCCAGTGCACAGGGTTTGCTCAGAAAGTCGCAGGCTCCCATTTTCATCGCCGACACCGCCGTTTCCACGGTGCCCTGCCCGGTCAGCATGATGACTTCGATGTCGATGTTGTCCTGATGAATTCGCTGCAGCAATTCCAATCCGGACATGCCGGGCATGTTCATGTCAAAAACACCCACATCAAATGATTCGCGTTCGAGCAGCCCGAGGGCTTCGGCAGCGTTGGAAACATCGGTCACGGTGTGTCCCTTTCGCGTCATCCATTTTGCAGACGATCGACGCGAGTCCTCTTCGTCGTCGACCAGCAGCAGCTTGATGGGCGATTCCGTCATCGTGATTCCTTGTGCAAAGTGGGGGGGCGCCAGCAAGAACGCTGAACCGGTGTTTGACTCCGACAACGCTGGACCCAGCGAGTATCAATCGCCAACGTCAATCACGTCAGGTCGGAACGACCGAACCAAAACGGATGCGTTCTTCTTGCTATCGTCATCCGCTGGGGGAGAACGATCAAGAGTGGGGCCGACCGGAAGTGCTTCCGCCGACGTAGCTTAGTACCTGGTGGTCTGGCGAGTCGTCCTTCTTTCTGCGGCAGTTGGGATTCGGGGCCCGCCCCTGATCAAGGCGGTGTTGCATACGCTCAGTCATGGCAACTGTGCTCTGGGGAGCAGCAGCGTGCGGATGAGTCCACCGCGAGGCTCGGGTTGGCATTGACGAGGGGAAATTGGGCGACGGAATGGAACGTGCATCGGAGGAAGGTGTTTTTAAGATTTTCCTTTCCGAGAGACAGCATCATGCCAGAAGCACTGGAAGACACACTGCGGCAGCTTCATGACCAGTTGGCCGAACTTGACACGTTGAATTCCTCGGAACGACAACAGCTCCAGAACGCTGTCGAGGAGATTCAAGACAGCTTGGAGCGATTCGACATTCAATCAGCCGAATTGGCCAAGCGATTTCATCGATCGACACAAAGCGTCGCATGCAACCACCCGCAATTGACCCAAACCGCCGGTCAATTTGCTGACATGCTTTCGCAGATGGGAATCTGATTCGGCCACATCCTTTCCGAGTGTCGTCCCCACGACATTGTTTTTCAGGTCGGGAAGTGGCGACTCGGTTGAGCTGGGACGGAGTGCATGGATTGCCCGAGTCGCGTCGAGGTCAGCGTTCCTTGCACTCAGGAGTCCAGCTGCGAATCGTCGTGTCGACCGATGAGAAGCTGCTGCAAAACCACTGGGGGATTGCAAACGGACGAGGAAGGGTGCGACCTCTGCGGTGACGTAGCGGGCGGTTTGTGCTGCTTGGCCAAGCCAAAAGTGCAGGGGAAGCGTTCGGAAAGTTTGCTAATTGGCCATTCGGGCATCCAGCGTGGTGCGGGAGGTACCAGGGAAAATCCTCGTCCTGTATCCTGTTGACGACAGCTTGCGACAAGTTTGACGCAATCAGATTGTTTTCATGCCGGATTCTGGGATATGGACGACGAGTTGACGATCTTGCTCGTTGAAGACGACCCGGATTCTTTAGCGAACATGATCGACATCCTGGAGATGGACGGGCATGAAATTCGAGTCGCCGGCAGCTTCGCCGAGATCCTGGATGCTGGCGTCGATCCCGCGATTGAGCTGGCAATCCTGGACCGTCGATTGCCCGATGGCCAAGTTGAAGATCATCTGGCTGGTTTGACGGAGCAATTGCCCAACGCAGAGTTCATCATTGTGACGGGCTTTGCGAACATGGAGGGCACCATCGCGTCTTTCAAGCAAGGCGTGACGGACTACCTGCTCAAACCCGTGCATCCAGACGTCATCCGGCAAAGCGTCGCTAGGATTGCGAAGCACAAGCGGGTCGAAGCGGAATTGCAGCGTGAGCAGCGATTCGCGAATCAAATCTTGGAGACAACGGAGGCGTTGATCGTTGTGCTGGATCTGGACGGACGTGTCGTCCACTTCAACAAGCAGTTTTCTGTTGTCACGGGCTGGAAGCTCGAGGAGTTGGTTCATCAGGATTACATTCGCCACTGCATTCCGCCTGCGGAACGAGAACGAGTCAGCGAGGTCTTTCGCAATTCGGTTGGTGGCGGGCGGGTCTCCGGCTTCCGCAACGGCATTTTGACGAAGGACGGCCGGGTGCGTCAAATTCGTTGGTCAGATTCGGCATTGGAAGACGCTGACGATCAGATCGAATCCTTGATCGCGATTGGAATCGATGTGACGGACATGGTCGAAGCTCAGGAGGCAGCCGCGCGAGATCACCGGCTCGCCGCGATCGGACAGACCGTTGCTGGGTTGGCGCATGAAAGTCGAAACGCACTGCACCGGATCAACGCCAGTGTCGAACTATTGCGTCTCGATGTTCCTCCTCAGACCGACATGCGCGAGGAGATCGAGTCCATCGCCAGAGCCTCGAATGAACTGGGGACGACGTTGGAAGAAGTCCGTGAGTTTGCGGCCCCGATTCGCCTGCACCTTGAAAATGCTTCACTGCCTTTCATTTGGCGACGAGTGTGGGCTTATCTGGCGAAATCGCGAGGCGTTCGCGACGCTGAATTGAACGAGACGCTGTGCGATTGTGAATGTCCCGTTGTCGTGGACGTGTTGCGGATGGAACAGGTCTTTCGCAATCTCTTTGAAAACTCGTTGGCGGCTTGTCAGGATCCCGTTCGCATTCAGCTGCAATGCCGATGCGATGGGAGTGGCAATGTTCTTCTTGATTTCGAGGACAACGGCCCTGGACTCTCACCCGAGCAACGTCAAATGGTTTTCGAGCCATTCTTCACGACCAAAGTCAAGGGAACCGGACTGGGCATGTCGATCGTTCAACGCATCGTTCATGCCCATGGAGGTGTGATCCAAATCGCTGAGCCGAAGCAGTGCGGGGCGCGGTTCGTCATTCGTTTCGGAAAACACGAGGCGACATTGGAAGATGACTGCACCGGATCACGGGAATCAAGCAATGCATGACGTCGAACAACTGGCCGTCCTGGCCTCGGTGTTACGAACAGCGGTCGATGCGATCATCATCATTGACGAACGTGGCACGATTGAGTCCGTGAATCTTGCGACGGAGCGGATGTTCGGATTTCGCGCCGATGAAATGCTCGGTCAGAATGTGAAGATGCTGATGCCATCGCCCTACCATGAGCAGCACGATGGCTACCTCGATCGCTATCAGGAAACCGGCGAACGACACATCATCGGCATCGGCCGTGAGGTGACCGGCCAGCGGAAAGATGGCAGTCTGTTTCCGCTGCATCTCGCTGTCAGCGAAGTGGAGGCGAAAGAACGAAAGCTCTTCACCGGGATCCTGCGTGACATCAGCGACTTCAAAGCAGCCGAAGCAGAACTGAAGCAGCTCAATGCGACGCTGGATCAACGCGTTCAAGACCAAGCAGCCGAGCTACAGAAGGCTCAAACAGAATTGGTGGAAAAGGAGAAGTTCGCGACCCTCGGGCGGATTTCCGGTGGGATCGCTCACGAGATTCGCAACCCACTCAACGCGATCAAAACGTCCGCTTATTATTTGCTCAACGCGAAAACGCCATCGCCGGCGAAGACCGAGGAGCATCTGAATCGAATCGACCGGCAAGTTTCGAGCATCAACAATGCGGTCACGGCACTGTCGGACCTAGCTCGTTTGCCCGATCCACAATCGAGCCCGATGGATGTCGCTGAAATGCTGGCGACAATCCTGCGTGAGTGCAAATTGCCGCAGAACATTGTTGTCACGCAAATTGTTCCAGCCGACTTGCCGAACGTGTGGGCGGATGAAAAGCAGTTGCCCATCGTTTTCAAGAATCTGATCCGCAATGCTCGGGACGCGATGAGCGAGGGCGGCGCACTCCAGTTGTCGGCTCGCCACTTGGAATCACAAGTGGTCGTCACAGTGCAGGACGATGGCATTGGAATGTCACCGGATGTGGTTCGTCGAATAGCCGAGCCTTTCTTTTCAACCAAGGCTCGCGGGATGGGGCTGGGCATGGCCATCACCACCGCCATTCTCGAAAAGAACCATTGCTCAATGGAACTGGAATCGGAACCGAACGAGGGAACCACGTTTCAAATCTCGATTCCAATCGCGGAGCAGAGCCAGTGACCGCGAAACGTGTGTTGATCGTGGACGATGACGTGGACATCTGCACGAACATCAAGGACATTCTCGATGACCTGGGGTACCAGACCGACATCGCTCATGACGGGCCGTCCGCCTTGCAATTTGTCGAATCCAGTCCCTACGACGTGGCTTTGCTCGATTATTCGATGCCTGGCATGGACGGGGCCACGCTGCATCAACAGATGGTTCAGCTCCGGCCGGAAATCACCGCGATCATGGTGACCGCTTATGCTCACGGCGATGGTGCTCAGCGAGCCCGAGACAGTGGGATTCAACAGGTGCTACGCAAACCCGTTGATCTGAAGGAGTTGCTTCCGTTGATCGAACAGGTTTCGAATGCTCCGATGGTGCTCGTCGTTGACGATGACCCCGAGTTTTGTCAAACGATGTGGCACATTTTGCGTGAACGATCGTATCGAGTTTGTTTGGCGCACAACAAAGAAGATGGCGTCCTCAAAGCGATGGGAGCCGATTACCAGATCGCGGTGGTTGATCTCAGCCTGTGCAGCGGACTGACCGACGGTTGTGAAGTCCTGCAGCGAGTCCTCGAGGTCAACCCGACCATTCGAACGATTTTGATCACGGGGCACCGCGAAGAAGCCGACGGTATCCTCGACGGCTTGAAGGCGCTCGGATTGGACGAGGTTTGTTTCAAGCCCTTGGACATGGATGTTTTGATGAGCAAAATCGACGACCGCATCTGCTGAAGCATTGTTTTCCAGTCGTGATCTCCTCGTCCGATTCACTCGGAATCGCGTGACGGGGAATCCAGCGTGATTCGCCTTGCGATGGGCAAGCGTTTTCGATTCAGCGGTTTCTTTCCGGTCACGCAAATCTGATTGAGGATCCGCAAGCTCCGCGACAGGGGGCGAACGGCCTCCTGAGCGAGTTGCTTGAGATAGAACGATGAGACGCGGCCTTGCAAGACGATCCCTTGGTCGTTGACATCGACTCGAATGCCCCGCAGTTCGCCGTGACCGACTCGCCGCATTTCTGCGTTGAACCGATCGGATACATCCCTGGTGGGACAGGCCGTTGGATGAACCGCCAATGAATTCGAGGGGAATGACTGCTTTTCGCTCAATGGAATCGCCTGCATAGGATCTTTCCGTGTGTGCATTGTGTAACCGCGAGGGGGCAGGAGTCGAAAAGGCTCCGCGAGGTCTTAGAGCGAACCCTGTGCCGAACACACGCGAAGAATGCGCCCAGGGGCGGACACCCGATGGCACTCCGTCTGCATTGCAATCCCTCCACTGAGGATCAACTTTTGGGCGGAACTAGAAATGCATATAGAAATCGACCCCCTGCGGAACAACCGCCTCGCTCGAGTGATGATGGAGGCATCGCCTGTCGCGATTGTATTGTCAAATACCAGCGGAGTTATTGAAGCAATCAATCATGTGGCCGAGGGATGGTTTGGCTACGAAGAAAAGGAATTGATCAGTCAAAAATTGGATTTGATTTTGGAGGTCGATTCAACCAGTGACGATGCGTCACACACTTCGTGCCGACCGGCACGATCGAGCGATTTGGAGCGACGTCAGCCAACCCTCCGGCGCGGACACCGACGCGACGGGTCCAGTTTTCTCGCTCAAACCTCGGTTTTCCCTCTCACCTCCGATTGGGGAGAAACTCGCTGGATCAACTTGATTGATGTCTGCCGCGATCAAGCTGGCGTGGAGGATGCCGATGTCAATCCACCGGCAGTCGATCACTTGATCGAAGGAGAGCGATTGGCGGCAGTGTTGCAGATGGCCACCGGACTGGCGCACGAGTCCAGCAACGCTTTGCAACGCGCCCAATCCTGTCTGGATTTGTTGCGTTTGGATCTCACCCATCGAGGCGAGTTGCTGGAGTTGACCGACCAAATCAAAGTCGCTTTGAACGACTTGCACCGAAACCATGAAGAGGTCAAGCATTACGCGGCGCCGATTGTTTTGAAGCGTTCGCCAGTGAATCTCAATGAACTTTGCCAACAACAATTCAAGAAGCTCGTTCAGCCAATCGCGGAGGAGTGCCCGCGAATGTGGATCGAAATCGCCGCCGGGGAGGCCGAGAGCCAACCGTCGAAGGTGGATTCGAAAGCAGACACCTGCCCGCTGGTCCACTTGGATGTCAATCGGATCGGAGAGGTGCTTCGGCGAGTGTTGGAGAATGCGATCCACGCCAGTTCTCCAGGAGGACGAATTGCGTTTGAATGTGACTGTTCACCGTCCACCGAATCGCTCTCCTCGGAATGGAAGTCGATCGACGCGTCTCCAATTCTGCTGCGTGTCCGCGACCATGGCAGTGGCCTCACGGAAGAAGTCCAGACGCGGATGTTCGAACCCTTCTTCACAACCAAGCAACGAGGCGCGGGGCTGGGACTTTCGGTTTGCCGGCGAATCGTCAAAGCTCACGGGGGAACCATTGCCGCCGCCAACCATCCCGATGGCGGGACCGTCGTTCAAATCATTTTGCCAAGGTGAGGGACGGAGGCTGGGGGAGGAAGCCATGACTCCACGCGTGGTGGTGGCCGACGAGTGTGAGGCCCGCCATGAGTGAGCATGTAGCGCAGGCAACGCTTTCCACACGGAGCCGCCCGGCTGCCAATGACGCCTAGCAGACTGTTGATTGAAAACGTTTCGCAGATCGAACGATCAGCCGACGGGCGCTAGCCGAATGGCACTGACTTCACCCTCCCTCAGGGAAGGTCGGCCCGCTTCGGGCCGGGGAGGGCGAGCCTAAAACCCGGTGTGTAGCCCTCCCCTCGCTTCGCTCGACCCTCCCAGGGGGAGGGTAAATTTGTAAAGCAAGTGCCATTGGACGCTAGCCTGGACTGCTGAACGTTTGGGGTTAAGCAGGTCGGCAGGAATGATCAAGCACAATCATGTGAGCCGTTTGGGCGTTAGCCCCGGTTGTGCGTGAAAACCGTGGCTAACGCCAACGGCTCACATACCCGATGACACCTGCGTACCTGCTTAATGGTTCTTGGGCAAGGGATGTTTGGCTTCAAAACGCCTGCATTTACAACGCAAACGGCTCCCAGAAGATGTGGGGTACAAAAAGGCAAGAGTGCCCATCCTCCATGCGTTGAAACGTCGTTGAGGACCGAGTCGACAAGCCGTCATCATTGACGCTCTGATTGCGGATGCCAAGTTATTCCTGGACTGCACCGAAGGGAGGGTGAAGTAAAACGGCACAACCGCTTGAGTCATTCATCCCCCGGCAGGTCCAGACTCGCGTTGCGAGCGTAGACCTTCGCAACAGCCGCGTCGTCTTCGCCTCCCAACCCCATTCCCGCAGCGGCCAGGAACTGCTGCAGCGCCGCGGCGGTCAACGGAGCACTGAACTTTGCATCACGAGCAATGTCCAAAACGATGCCCAAGTCTTTGGGCCAGATGTTCACTTGGCTCAGCGGTGTGTAGTCGCCAGCGGCAATGTGCGGCCCACGGTTCTCAAGCATCCAACTGGTCCCGGCACACTGCGGGATGACCTCCAGAAACTTTTCTGGCGACACGCCTTGGGTCATGCCGAACGTCATCGCTTCCGCCATCGCAGCGATGTGAAGTCCCGCCAGCAATTGATTGACCGCTTTCATCGCGGAGCCTGCACCGACCTCTCCCAACCGGAAGACAATTTCGGCCATTGCGTCGAGCGCCGGACTCGCCACCTCAAACGCTTTCTCAGGACCCGCGGCCATGATCGAGAGTTGTCCCTTGGCGGACTTAGCCGCGCCACCGGAAATCGGAGCGTCCAGGTAATGCAATCCGCAATCGTTGCACCGGTTGGCCATGTCACGGGCAAATCCAGGAGCCACAGTCGCGCAGGCGATCACGACGCTGCCCTCTTTCATCAAGGGTGCCACTCCGTCGGGGCCAAACAAAACCGCTGATGTCTGATCGGCGTTGAGGACAGCAACGACAACGATGTCCAGGGTCTCTGCGACGTCCTTGAGATCGCCGGGCTGGCCACCTTCAGCGCGAAATCGCTCGACTGGATCAGGCGAGATGTCTGCGCCCCAAACCTCATGTCCGGCCCGCAAACAGGACTTGGCCATGCCGTAGCCCATCGCTCCCAAACCAATCACAGCAATCTTCGCGGCAGTGGTCATTGATGTCTTTCTCGTCGGTGTTGTTGGACGTTGGGTCCTGCCATGAGGCAGGACAACGGGTGATGAATCATTGATTGGGGCCTCACGTAGAGACGCAAGCGTTCGGTAAGAATTGTAGGTGGGACCTCCCTTCCAACCCTGCGCAGTTGCGCACTTCTGCTACGCTCATGCGCATCGCAAAAAACCTTGGACCGCCCTTGGGATCCGGCCCCGTGACAACCACCCAACGACCACGACATGTTGGCATTCTTGTTGAGACCGACGATTCCTGGGGTCGCAATGTCGTCGAAGCCGTTTGTCGATTTGGTCGCTCGAGCGGTTGGACAGTTCTGATCTCGCCTCGTGACTCACAAGGTCGCCTGCGTTTGCCAAAGGTTTGGAACGGCGATGGCATCATTGCTTCATTGCGATCCGAGTCATCGGTCCGCCACGTCAAAAGCCTGGGTCTGCCGGTGGTGGATGTCGGCATCATGGTTCCCAAATGCGATTGGTTCGCTCGGGTCGCGACCGACGATGCCGCTCGAGCCAAGATGGCGTTTGAACATCTTCGCGATCGGGGCCTGACTCACTTTGCCTGTTATGCACCGCCGATTGGTCGCTACTCGGACGTGCGATCCGCGGCGTTTGTCCGTGCCGTGACCGATGGCGGATACGAGTGCGCCATGTACGAAGCTCCCCACGACGAAAACGCTGGTTGGTTGACGAACTATTCCAATGTGCGTCGTTGGCTGACCACCCTTCCGCGTCCGCTGGGGATCTTTGCCGCCGATCCCTACCCGGCAAGACAACTGGTTGAGATCTGTTCGGCCGACTCGATCGGAATCCCCGACGAATTGGCGGTGTTATCGGGGGACGACGATGAACTGCTGTGCAATGTCGCCTCGCCCCAGATTTCGTCAGTCGAACTGGCCAGCCACCAGATCGGCGAAACGGCTTCACGAATGCTCGCGAAAATGATGAACGGGGGTGCGACGCCGAAACGCGAGCGGTTGATTCCTCCGCTCCAGGTACGAGGCCGACACTCCACCGATATCCTTGCGATACCGGACGACGAAATCGCGGAAGTCCTGCGTTACATCCGCGACAAGGCTCGCGATGGCATCACCGTCGCGGACTTGCTGAACAAGTTTCCCATCTCACGAAGAAGGCTGGAACAACGTTTTCGTGCGGAGCTCAATCGCAGTCCCGCCGAAGAGATCCGTCGGGTTCGCATGGCACATGTCGGTCGGCTGTTGCTGGATTCGGACAAATCCATGACCACCATCGCGGCAGAATCCGGGTTCGCATCGGGTGCTTCTTTATCGCAAGCGTTTCGCCAGCACTTCGGCACCACCCCCGGCGACTATCGACGTCAGAACCACGGCACCTGATTGGAGCAAAACGCGATTTATGAAAAATCGCAAGTGATTTGCGTGTCTGCGAATTGCTGTTGGTTTTGGTTCGCCTATCCTAATGCTTCCCTTCGACACCACTGACGCCACTTAAGCAGGTCGGCAGGAATGATCGGGCATCATCATGTGAGCCGTTTGGGCGTTAGCCCCGGTTGTACGTGGGAGCAACGACGCTTACCGAAACAGTCCAAATGCCGAAAGACTCCTGCCGACCTGCTTAGAGTCACCGACAATGCCGCAGCGGCATCGCTGAAACGCTTCCTCGTTAGGGGGCGTGATGTCGTCTGCCTCCCACCTCCAATCCCCTGCAGGGAACACGCATGAACGGCTTTCCCATGCCTTCTCCGTTCGATCGCTGCTCCCAGTTCATCGCGATCTGCCTTGGACTGCTCCCCAGCATTGCCCTGGGGCAAGACTCAACACCGCCCACCTCCAACAAAGAGCTTCCAGCCGGATACGCCCCGATCGACTTTGTTCGTGAGATCCAACCGATCCTGCGTGACAACTGCTACGAGTGCCACGCCGGCACCACGGAAGAAGGCAGCCTGAACCTTGGTGTCAAAACCAAGGCGTTGCAGGGTGGCGACAGCGGCGAGGTGATTCAACCAGGCCACAGCGACGACAGCCTGCTCATCGAATTGGTATCCGGTGGCGCAGACAACGCGTTGATGCCGCCGGAAGGTTCGGATCCCCTGACGGACGAACAGGTTGCCTTGCTGCGTGCCTGGATCGATCAAGGTGCGCCGTGGCCTGACGGCGCGGATGTCGTGGATCCCAAAATGCAGCGAGCCAAAACTCACTGGGCCTTTCAACGGTTCCAGCAAGTGAACCCGCCACAGCGGTCATCGAGCGACGATTGGTCCAAGGGTCCAATCGACCTGTTTGTGAAACGGAGTTTGGAAAAGGCCGGCCTTCGGCCCGCGCAGCCTGCCGATGCACGAACGCTGGTGCGGCGACTGTACTTTGATCTCGTGGGATTGCCGCCGTCTCCCGCACAAACCCGCCAGTTCCTTGTCGCTCATGCCGAACATCCCGACTCCGCCATTCAAAATTTGGTGGACGAATTGCTTGGCTCGCCACGATACGGTGAGCGTTGGGGCAGGCACTGGCTCGACGTCGCTCGTTACGCCGACAGCGACGGACAAGAAGCGGACATGGACCGCCCACATGCCTATCACTACCGCGATTTTGTGATTCAGGCATTCAACGACAACATGCCGTACAACCAATTTGTGCGTTGGCAAATTGCCGGGGATGAGATCGAACCGGAGAACGATGCCGCGGTGTCCGCCACTGGTTTCCTGACGGCGGGCACGTCGTTCAAGCTGCCCGATTCGTTCCTCGAAAGCGAACGCCTCGCGAATCGCTACAACGAATTGGACGATGTGATTTCGACACTCGGGTCTGGCATGCTCGGGATCACGGTCGCCTGCGCTCGCTGCCACGATCACAAATACGATGCGTTCTCAGCGAAAGAGTACTACCAACTGCTGGGCGTCTTCCACAGCGGCGATCGCGTGTCGGACAAGTTGCCCAGTGGGAAAGACGGATTCTTTTTTCGCGACTTTGGCAAGGAACGTGAAACGACTTGGCTGTTCCGTCGCAGCGACTTCTATGACCGCGAAATTGAAGTCGACATCGGGTTCCCAGCCATGCTGTCATCCGGAGTCGATGCTCATGACTACTGGCAAAAAGCCAAGGAAGCCTACGACGAACTCGGCGAACCCAAGAGCACCCTGCAGCGCCGTGCCCTGGCCGATTGGATCACCGACACTGACCATGGCGGCGGAGCGTTGCTGGCCCGTGTCATTGTCAATCGGGTTTGGCACCATCACTTCGGCAAGGGGCTCGTGCCAACAACGGGTGACTTCGGCGTCAATGGAGACGCACCGTCACACCCTGAATTGCTTGAGTACTTGACCAACGCATTCGTCGAAAGTGGCTGGAGTCTCAAGACTCTGCACCGCGAAATTCTCGGCAGTGCCGTTTGGCAGCAAGCCAGCACCCGGGAAGCGACTGACAAACGAGGTTTGGAAATCGACCTCGGCAATGAACTGTTGTGGAAGATGAATCCGCAGCGTCTCGAAGCGGAAATGATGCGAGACGCGATGCTTGCCGTCAGCGACACACTCAGCCTGCAAGCCGGCGGACCAGGGTACAAACCCTACATCGCTCCGGAAGCCAACCTGGCCAGAAACATCCAAGGCGAACGCTATCCCAAAGACGCGCCCGACGACGCCACAACCCGGCGGCGTAGTGTCTACATGTTCCACAAACGCTTGATTCCTTATCCGATGTTTCAAGCGTTCGATCGGCCCGACCTGATGACCAGTTGCGCGCGAAGACAGAACACGACCGTGGCACCTCAAGCCATGGTGATTCTCAATGATCGCTTTGTTCGCACCGTGGCAAGGGACTTTGCAAACCGATTGATCGAAGAGCACCCCTGGGATTCGGTGTCCGATGATTCAGAACTGGAACCGGTCATTGCCGAAGCGTTTGAGATGTCCTTTGCGAGGTTGCCAACGGACGTCGAAGTCGAAGCTTCCATGCAATTCATCGAAGCACAAACGATCGCGAGAACGGAACGAGAGGAGCAAGATCCACGGATCGAAGCACTGGCCGACTTTTGCCAGTCGTTGTTCGGACTCAATGAATTCATCTACATCGATTGAATTTCAGGCCCCGTACGATGGGCTTCCAAGCCCGTCGAAACAACTCAACAACCGCCGGCAACCAACCGCATCATTCAATAACTTACATTGAGTCAGAGGCGAACCAAAATGACCAATCATTCACAACTGTTTCCCTGCGGTCGCGTCGCCAACATGCTCAGCCGCCGCGAATGGCTGTGCCGGGCGGGTGCCGGCGCAGGGATGATCGGTCTGGCCAATCTGATGGCCGAGCAAAATTTGTTGGCCGCACCACCGACGAATGACCTATCCGATCCCATCACTTCGCTGGCACCGCGACCGGGCCACTTCCCCGCGAAAGTGAAGTCGGTCATCTGGTTGTTCATGGAGGGTGCGCCCAGCTCAGTCGACATGTTCGATCCCAAGCCCGAACTCGACAAACGAGACGGCGACACCACCGACATCCAAGCGTTCTTTGGCAACCCGGGACCGCTGATGAAGTCACCGTTTTCGTTCCAACAACATGGCGAAAGCGGGCAGTGGGTTTGCGACAAATACACCCACGTGGCGAAACACGTCGACAAGATGGCGTTCATCAAATCGTGCTACAGCGAATCGAACGATCACGTCCCGGCGATCTACCAAATCAACAGCGGGCTGCCACGTCCGGGATTCCCCACCGCAGGAGCTTGGGTGACCTATGGACTGGGCAGCGAAAACCAAAACCTTCCCGGCTACGTCGTGATGGGCAACACGCAAGGTGCCAAAGGCGGACCTCACAATTGGGGTGCAGGCTTTCTCCCATCAACCTTTCAAGGCACGCTCTTCCGATCCCAAGGTGCACCGGTTCTCAACCTCAACCGACAACCTCAAATCACCAAACAAGACCAAGTCGCACAGCTCGACTTGATGGCCAAGCTGAACGACGAACACATGCGACGTCACACCCGCGACGCCGAGTTCGCCAACCGCATGAATTCGTTTGAATTGGCGTTTCGAATGCAGAAAGAAGCGACCGAGGTTGTCGATCTTTCGCGAGAAACAAAGGCCACGCAACAGCTCTACGGGATCGACAACCCCAGGTCCAAATCGTTTGGGTCCAAGTGCTTGATGGCACGCCGACTCGTCGAGAGCGGCGTTCGGTTCGTGCAGGTCTACAGCGACGGCGAATGGGACGCTCACAGTGACCTCGAGGAGAACCACACCCATCACTGCGCCGCCACCGATGTCCCCGTCGCTGGATTGCTTTCCGATTTGGAACAACGCGGGTTGCTCGATTCGACCCTCGTGATCTGGGGCGGCGAGTTTGGCCGCATGCCGATCTCGCAAAACGGCAAGGGACGCGACCACAATCCCAAAGGCTTCATGCAATGGATGGCGGGGGCCGGTATCAAAGGTGGCGTCAGCTACGGCGAGACCGATGAGATTGGATACGAGGCCGTTGAGAATCCCGTCAGCGTGAACGATCTGCACGCCACGATCCTGCACCTGCTCGGCCTGGATCACGAACGCCTCACCTACTTCCACAACGGACGCAGCTACCGACTGACGGATGTCGCTGGCAAAGTCATCCAGGAGATTCTCGCCTAAACTTGATCACGTCCGTGGGCAACTCAACATGGCAGCAAGTGGGCATAGCGGATTGAAAGTACAATCAACCTTCCCCACCCAACTCCCCGCCAAGAACAAGCTGATATGTGCCGAATCCTTCTGTGTTCCATTGGATTGATTGCCGCCTGGCTGCCTTCCGCCACCCCAGCAGCCGAACCGATCACCAAGTCGTTTGTGGACGGGATGAGTGACCAATGGCGATGGGTGCGAGAGAACAAGGCCGGCTGGAAATTCACCCAAGATGGCCTGCAAGTCTTGATCGAACCAGGCAACATGTGGGGCAAAGACAACGACGCGAAGAACGTCTTGCTCCACCCCATCCCTGATACTTGGAAAGAAGCCGTTGACGTTCGCGTGCAGATCACGCAAGCACCCAAGAAACGCTGGGAACAAGCCAACTTGGTTTGGTACTACAGCGATTCAACGATGGTGAAGCTCGGCCTGGAACTTGAAAACGGCACGACCAACATCGTGATGGGCCACGAAACGAATGATCGGGCACGCACCATCGCCATCATTCCTTACCCTGCCGAGACGGTGCAATTGCGATTCGTCGTCAAAGGCTCACAACTTCTCGGGCAATACCGACAACCAGGCACCGACTGGAAACCGGTTGGAAAGACCACCTTGCCCTCCCAAACCTCCACTCCCGCTCCGCACGTCAGCCTGCAGTTCTACATGGGAGAAGCCGACTCCAATCGTTGGGCAACGGTTTCAAACTTTCAAATGTCCCCACTCAGTGAACAAGGCACTTCTCCGGCTCACAACTGACAGTTGCCGTTCACACCAACAGGGCTGACCTTCATCCGGTGCGAATCAGGACAAGTGGCGATCAGACCGCTGCCAACACCGAGATCGAGTTCGTGTCTGCTACCGAAAGCTCGCGTCCAAGCAACTCACCGCGAAAGCTCAATCCTGATTTTCGCGAATGAGATCGATGATTCGTTTGGGGTGGGGAAGGCCTTTGGCGACAACCTCCAAATCGTCTTGCCCCGAACTGGAGATGCCAATGCCACCCACATTCAGCAAACGTTGAACAAACGATTGATCGAGTTGAATGTTGCGAACGTCGTCGTGCTGCACCTCCGACGTCTCCCGCGAGACGATGCCTTCCCGGTAGACCGTTCGATCATCGGTGACGGTCAAAGTGGTGAACCGGCTCAACAGCGTCCAGTAGCCAATCACCCCCGCAGTCACGATCAAGGCAGCCGCACTCAACCAAACCACGATCGAGGCTGGTCCGATCACCGCCATCTCATCCAATGCGTAACCCGCCAAGGACATCCCAGCCACTGACATCAGAATCAGCACTGCGGCGACGATACCGACGACTGAAAAAACAAGCGTCGCGATTGGGCGGGCTCGAAAGACGACTGGATGAACTTCCACCAGCGTGCGTTCTTCTGGCTCCGATGCCATCCTGTTTTCGCGAGCCGTTTTCTCGTCGACTTCATGAACGGCGGTGACAACGGCCGTCGGCATCTCCATCTCGAACGGTTTTTCACAACTGGGACAAAGCACAGGGCCATCTAAATGCTCGATCGTGCTATCGACTTCGTGGTGGCAGTACGGGCACTGCGTGGTGAGAACTTGCATGGGTAAAATTTCCGGTACGAGTGGACGGTTCGACGGTATCGAAGCAGGTCGACAGGAGTCTGTCGGCGTTTGAAATGTCTTGGCAAGCGTGGTTGCTTCCACGTCCAACCGGGGCGATTGCCCAAACGGCTCACATGGTGATGCCCGATCATTCCTGCCGACCTGCTTCGCAATGCACAACCAATGCACATCACATACCGAACAGGCTTCCTCTCGCGATCCTCGAAATCGTTTCTCCGCGCCGGCCGTCGGAATCCATTTCCTCCGCGTCCACTATGTTCGCTGCATTCTCACGCTCACGGGGAGACACTTCTCTTAATGGCCCCATTGTTTTTCACATTGGATTTTGGCATGCACACCTTGGTCCAGGTGTACAACGTCAGCGGTGGAAGATTCATGGGAACGGCTTCGGTCTCCGCCGGTCCAAACAGAGGCCGAGCAAATTCGTTGACATGGTCTCGAATCTGATAAGCAATGAACACTCCGCCCGGCCGCAAGACTTGATGGATCGACTGAGCGATCGTCTTCGCAATTGTCGGCGGCATGCTACTGAATGGAATCCCCGAGACGACCACATCGGCCAATCCGAACTCATGCTTCATCACCAGATCGGTGAGAGCACAAGCGTCGCCCATCACCACCTCGAGTCGCGGATCGTGAATCGCCTGCAGAGGCTTTGAAAAAACAGTCGATTTTTCGACCACCATCAGCCTCGCATCAGGCCGCATGAACTCCAGCAGGGTTTGCGTTGTCCCGCCTGCTCCTGGCCCTAGTTCGATGACGTTGCGAGCGTTTTTCACGCAATCGCGGTTGGCAAGTTTTCGAGTCAGAGACGGGGAACTCGGACAAAGAGTCGCGACGTCCAACGGGGCCTGACTCCACGCCTTCAACACGTAGTAGGCACGCTTCATGAACGTCGGTCCGGTACTCGCTACATCTGCCCCTGCAGTGATCGCATGCATCTCGCATCCACCTCAATGTACATCGAATGTTCTCTCCCCGAGAAACGCGAACGCTCCGCTTGTCATTCAGGGTGATAGGCGGCCGACCCTCGACCACATTGGGACAGGTAAGCAATCCGCGTGCCATCGCCGCACCAAGCTTCCACCACCGCCGCATTCTTCAAACGCGGGTAGTGAGCTCCATTGGCGAATCACTCGGGACACTGCTTCGACGAACCAGCGAGAACGAACTGCCACTGTAACCGTGGCCAATCCCCCATAGCACTGTTCAAAGCCCGGCGGTCGCTTGGACCTGATGCTGGCAACGGATCGGGAATCCATCCCCTCACAGCCTGTTGATTGAGTCAGCCGAACGCGATCGCGTTCGGTTCGTCTCCGGGAACCGTGGGCTGGCGCTGGACTGCGAAATCTTTGCGATTGGCACTCCAACAGCGGATGCCATTTTTCTTCCGGCTTCTGCCTTTCTTCATCCTTACCGGGATGAAAACTTGCGTGAACCATTACGCTCCACAACATCAATCATTTCGCGGTCCAGGCGAACGCCCAAACGGCTCACATGGTTGTGCCCGATCATTCCTGCCGACCTGCATCACGATGCAGACCGTTTTCACTCCTCCGAATGGGAACCCGACGTCGGCAAAATCTCGAGCTGAAGATTGCGGAAACGAACTTCGGTTTTGCCTCCACTGTGAAGCTGAAACGCGATGATGCCTCGATGGGCTCCCATCGGGTCTTCCATGTTCACGCATTCCTTGCCGTTGATCAGCGTGCGAATGTGGTGGCCGTTGGCGATGACTTCGTAGGTGTTCCAATCGCCGAGCTTCACGTGTTCTTCTCCGGACTCGCTCCACAGCAGGGCTCTGCCGTGTTCCTCGTAAAGCTTGCCCCACCAACCCGCTCCGATATCTGCTTGGTACCCACTGACTTCACCGTCATGAGCCTTGCTCCGGAATTGAATGCCACTGTTGCCCGCGTTGTCGAGCAACTTGACTTCCAGCGTCAGGTGAAAGTCTTCCGCGGACAGATCGCTGACAATCCATTCGTTGCGTTTCAACCCCTCCGTTCGGCCAACCAGTTCACCGTCTTCCACTGACCACAATCCATCGGTGCCACTCCAGCCGGTCAGGTCGCGACCGTTGAAAATCGCCCCGGCGTTGTCGGGATTGGCGAGCATCGCCGTCTGTTGTTTTCCCTGCAAGTAAGCGATCAGAGAGCGCACTTCCAACGGACTGAATTGTTTCAATTGGTCATCGGGCATCATCGACTTCTCACTCTCCCGACGAACCTCGATTTCCTCCTTCGGGATGACGATCAAAGCATCCGAGGTTTGCAATGTGATGCTGTTGCGATCCTCTGCTTTGACCAATCCATTCACCACTCTGCCGTCATCGGTGAGGATGATCGTCGGCATGTACTCTTTGGCCATCACCGCGCTGGGGTCGACAATGTTGCTGAGCAAGTAATCGATGTTGGCTCGGTTCGATCCCGTCAAATCAGGCCCAACTTTTTGCCCGACGCCGTAAAGCACGTGACACTTCATGCAGGTCTTGGCAAAAATCGCTCGGCCAAGTTCAGAATCCGCGGGTGGATGAGCCTCGGACGCGACCAGGGTTTTCATCTCCGCGATCAGTTTCAATTTGTCGCTGGCGGACTCTCGGACCGTCCCCCAAACACTCTCCAGCAGCGAATCAATTTCGTCGCTCTTCAAGAACTGCAACTGGCGAACCAAATCGGCTGTCAGTTCGGAATTGGCAACCTGCTTGACATCGATCGCCTTCAGCAACGCCACTCCCGATGAGGCCCGTCCACAGAGCGTCCCCAGTGCCAGGCGTCGCTCGTTGAGTGAGAAATCGGCGTACGCGTCCAGCAAAGCCGGAGCGACTGCAGGGTCGCCATACTGGGCAAGCCCACGGATGGATGCCTCACGCAGCGGGCCTTCACTCTCCAGCAACGAAGACAGGGTCGGCACCAATCCAGGGTCGCCAGCGTCGAGCAAGGAACGCAGGGCAACAAGTCGAGTCTTGGCGTCGCCTGCGTTGTCCTCGACCTGCGAACGCATCGCGGCAAAGGCAGCGGAATCACCAAAGGTCACACCGAGCGCAATGACTTGCAGACGCACAGCGGCATCATCACTCGAAAGCAGGCCCGCCGAGACCGTCGTCCATTGCGGGGGTGCAGTCACCTGCCGACGGCCCACCAACGCGGCGCGAATGGCGTTCAAAAACGTGAGTTGCAACTCAGGCGACTTGGCCTCGCCAAGTCCCTCGACCAAAGCGGCCAGAGACGAATCTGCTCCGCCGCTTCCAATGCGACGCAACATGAACTCTCGAAGCAGCGGGATGTTGTTGCCTGCCGACATTGCCAACGCGAGTGCGCGTCCGGTGTCCTCCTCGGTCAACGGCTCTGCGGCGTACCAGTACATCAACGCGAGATTGTGGTCGTCCCGATCTTCTGCATGCCCGGTGAGGGCGGTGAGCAGATCCCATCGCTGTTCCAAAGGAAGTTTCTGAGCGGCGGAGGCGAGATACAGCCGAACGACCTGGGATTCGTCGGTGTGAGCAAGATCGACCAAACGAGCGAGCAGCTTCGGATCCGCTTTCGCGTTCTCGAGTGCGAGTTGGACAGCCCATCCGCGAACATACGGACTCGCGTCGGAAAGCATCGAGTGCAGGTTGCTGTTCGTGAGGCCACTGATCACATGCAACGCCCAAGCGGCCCGCAATCGACGTGTGTCGTGCTCGTTTCCGGCAAGCACTTCATTCAAAAAGGCCACCGCTGAATCGTCCATCGAACGCATGGTCGCCCGTTCCTGCAAATTGCGCCGCGAATGCCGGACATACCAATCGTTTTCGTGAAGCGTCAGTTGGGCGAGCTCAAGGTCGCTCATCGAGTCAAGCGACTTTGGCGGAGCCGACGTTTCTGACTTGCCATAGTGGATCTTGTAGATCCGCCCATTGGTTCGGTCGTGAATGTCCGCTTCGCGTCGGTGGCAGGCTTGCATGTCGTACCAATCGATCATCCATGCATTGCCATCGGGGCCATACCGAAAGTTCAGTATCTGAGACGCTTGGTCGCCCGTCAGCAAAAAGTCCGGGCCGTGACTGCCAACAAAGCCGGAACCGTTTGGTCGCAGCACATCCATGTTCAGACGCTGCCCGTGAATGTTGTTCATGAACAACTGATTGCGATACTGCTGGGGCCACTTGCCGCCGAGGTAGATCATCGCTCCGGCATGAGCATGGCCTCCACCGGCTGCATCCGATTTGCTGTTGCCACTGTGCGGGGTTGATCCCAGATAGTGCAAGTGATCGGCAATCGTGGGAATGTCACGGTAGGTGTAGGGATTGAAGTGACGTCCACCTTGCCGCTGGTAACGTGCCCCTTGGATGATGTGATACAGATGAGGAATCACACAGGCGGTGATGAAAGCCTGCCCGTGATCGTCGAAATCAACTCCCCACGGATTGCTGGTTCCGTTTGCAAACACGTCAAATTCGTGCCGAACCGGGTGGTAACGCCACACCGCGCAGTTCAGCGGTGTGCGTTCTGCGTCGGGTGTCCCTGGCTTGCCGACTTTGGAATGCGTGAACACACCATGGCAACCGTACAACCAACCGTCCGGTCCCCAAACAAACGTGTTGAGCGTCTCGTGTGTGTCTTGGTATCCCCAACCATCCAGCAAAATCTGCGGCGCGGAGTCCGGCTGGTCGTCGCCGTTGCGGTCAGGAATGAACATCAAGTAAGGCGCCGCGCCGACCCACACCCCACCGAAGCCGACTTCCAGCCCACTGACAAGATTCAATCCTTCCACGAACACCTTGCGGCTATCGAGAGAACCATCGCCGTCTGTGTCTTCAAAGATCAGGATGCGGTCACGGCCCTGGTCGCCTGTTGCGCGGATCGGATACTCGTACGCTTCGGCGACCCACACTCGGCCTCGATCATCAATGGCCATCGCGATGGGTTGCTGCACCTGAGGTTCAGCGGCCCCAACGGTGACGGAAAAGCCATCGGGCAACGTCATTGCCTCAGCCGCTTGCTGAGCGGAAAGCCCAGCGTGTGGGTACTCGTCTGCCGCCAGAGCAATCATCTGCGGCGTCACTTCCGCTGGCTTGGATGAGTGCAGGCGAAAATGGTCGAAATTCAGATGCCCCCAACCACCACGGTGCTCATCAACGATCCGGATCATGATTTCCTGACCGATGAGTGGATTCAAGTCGACCGTGATTTGCCGCAGCGTTTCCCTCTTCGTGCCAAAGATTTGATAGAACGCTTTGCCGGTGTCCTTTCTGACCAGCTCCACACGAGTCTTCTCGCCATCACCTCCGTTGGCCAAAAACGTGGCGTATCGATGAGTCACCAAAAAAGGGGCGGACGTCAGCGAGCCAGTACCTTTGTCACCAAACTTCTCGAAGCCGCCTATCCAATACTCACCCTGATGGTTGCTCTTCATGTCCGCTCGACGACCAGCAACCGTGTCCCCTTTGATTGGCTGCCCCTCCCACGCGTTTCCCTCTGCGGTCCAGTCGGCCAGCGTGCCAGTTTCGAAGTCGAGGTTCAACTCGCGTCCAGCGATTGACTTCGGCTTGATTCCCACGGGAGCAGCGCCCATCGCTTTCGATTTCACTGACGTTCCGGCAACAAAACTGCCATCGGATTGTTTGATTCGCAGGTAATCCAACGCAAACATGTAGGCCTTCTTGGCCTTGGGATTGGCGCCCACCATTCGCACGTTCAACGCGTGTTGTTTTCCTTCGACAGCGATCTTTGGAAAGGACAGGACTCCCGTCGTCACCACGTTGCCGCTGTACAGGTCGATGGGCGGCCCCAGCGGTTGGTCATCCAGCGTCAGTTGCACGATGCCATAGTCGCCCGCACAGGTGAGCACGACTTCGATGTCGACGGTTCCAGTGAACTCTGGCAGGGGAAGCTTCAACGAGTCGGCCGGCTTGGCCCCGGTCCACCATAGTTGCGACTGGTTGCTCCACTGATCCGCGCTGAAACCCGACATGTCCTGAGCCTTTGCCGATCCACCGGTCGGCTCGCCTGTCAACGTTTCCCCTTCAATCGCGCCGGGCACCTGCCCCGTCTCACTGTCGAGCTTCGATTTCGGACCACGCAACGCCTCGGCGCCTTCGACCCGCGGCAGCTTTGGTCCGGTGTAGACCTTCGGCTGCGCCGCTTTGTACTCCGCCTCACTGACCGACTTCACCTGATGCGTCAAAACGTGTGCCCCAAGCATTCCCCCGACAACGATGTCCGGAAGTTGGTCCTGATTGACATCGACGATCGAAACCTGCCGACCGATTCCTGCCTCCCCATCAGCCTTGAATGGGACCCATTCCACGCCGTCTTTGCCGCGTTTCAGTTGGAACCAATAGACAACCGCCCCGGCATCCCACTGAGCGCTCTGGCGGTGATGCGACCAATAGGTTTTGCCGGTAACAATGTCCTTCAACCCGTCCCCGTCGATGTCGGCCAAGGCCACCGAGTGCAATTCGCTGAACGCGATGCCGTATTTGTTCTCGGAGGGGTGTTCTCCCATGATCAAGTGATGCTTGAACGTGGGCTCGTTTTTGTCGCTGCTTGGGATCTGTTCGTACCAGGCCAACCCAAAATCATGCGCGCGATGACCTGTGATGATGTCATTGTCCCCGTCACCGTCGACATCGTAGGCGTACATTTCCGCGCCGCCGTACCCTTCGCTCAGGGAAACCGGATGATGAAACCAGCGTGATGTCAGTTGGTGCGTCAACGGTTGCTCGAACCAACCCTGTGAATGGATCAAGTCTTGCCGCCCATCTCCATTGACGTCACCAATCCCCAACCCATGACCAAACTTCTTGGGGGCGACCTGTTCCGAAATCGGATGAAACTCCCAGGCCTCAAAAGGACGGTCCCAATCGACGGTCGCAAAACCAAAGAACCCATCTCGCGTGCAGATCAGTTCCGGTTTCTCATCGCCCACGATGTCGATCCATTGCGGCGACTCATTGGACACCCAGTCGAACACCTGATGCTTTGCCCAGTGTTTGTCCCAATCATCTTTCCCGGGGTTTTCGTAGACGTAGGCGGGTGTCCCTGGAAATCCAACGACAAAGACATCGTTGAACCCGTCGCCGTTGAAGTCATGCAGCCAACTGAAGAAGTTGTCCGCATAACGATTCATGTTCTGTGGAACGGGTGGGTAGATTTCATGCTTCGCGGTGAAGTCAGGGCCTTCAAACCAATGCGGTCCATAAACGATGTCCACCACGCCATCGCCGTTGATGTCAGCGGAATTTGCACCTTCGGAGAAGTAGGTGTTCGTCAGTTGTTGTCGTTCGAACGAGTGAACGGTGACCTCCTCGGCCGTCGCCGACAACGGCAACGCGAGGACGACCAACAACAGAATTCGAATCACAATCATTTTAAGAGACCCAGGAGGGAATGTTGTCATGCACATCGACGTTGTGCTGACGGCGGGACGAAATCCAAGCTGAAACCCAATACGGAAACGTCGGACCGAACAGTCTTATCGCGTCGGCGGTTGCAGTGTCCGTAAAATTTCACACTTTACCCGTTATCATGCGATAAAACTCGACTGCGATGCCTGGCGTGTTGATGTGGCCTCCGCCTTTGCCCCGCAATGGCATTGCAACTTCGCTATAGTGGGCCTCGTCACATTCAGCGCGACGTTGCTCCGGGGAAATCTCCCCAGCATTCAGAAGCCCCTTCCTACTGATCAACGCGGTTTTGCAGATGCAACCAACGAATCAGTCACCGACATCATCGCGACGTAGCTTCCTCGCCGGCGCGGGTGGCGGAATGGGAATGCTCGCTTGTGCCTCGCTCGCCCCAGCCAATGCTGGTGCGGATGTCCATCCACCGCATTTTGCCCCGCGTGCCAAACGAGTGATCTGGCTTTTCATGCACGGTGGCCCCAGTCACGTGGATCTGCTGGACCCGAAACCCACACTGACCAAGTACAGCGGCCAGACGTTGCCAGAAAGCTTTGGCAACGTGATGACGCGTCGCAATGTCAAGAAGAATCCTCTCCTGGCTCCCATTCGCCGCTTTCGCCCGCGAGGTCGATCCGGTCTGGAAATCAGTGACTTCCTTCCGAACATTGCAGAACACGCGGACGATCTCTGTGTGATTCGTTCGATGCACGGCGACAGCGTGAACCATCCGCAGTCCGTTTATCAAATGAACACGGGCAGCATCCTGATGGGCAATCCCAGCGTCGGCAGTTGGGTTGCTTATGGCTTGGGATCTGAAAACCAAAACATGCCTGCGTTCGTTGTGTTGCCCGATCCAGGTGGAGGACTCAAAGGGGGACCGCCAGCGTGGGGAAACGGCTATCTGCCAGCCTCCTACCAGGGCGTCACCATGCGTCCGGGATCTTCGCCAATCCTTGACTTGCAGCCCCAACCGAGTGTCACCGCACAACAGCAACAACTGGACCTGTCGCTCATTCAAAAGTTGAACCGAAGGCACCTGGAACAACGGGAGCTGGATGATCGCCTGACGGCCCGCGTGAAAGCCTACGAACTGGCGTTTCGGATGCAATCCGAAGCACCGGAACTGGTCGACATCCAAAACGAGACCCAACAAACGAAGCAGATGTACGGCATCGACCAAAAGGAAACACGCGAATTTGGTGAGCGTTGCTTGCTGGCCCGCCGGATGCTCGAAAGCGGCGTGCGTTTTGTGCAGTTGTATTCCGGCGACACCAATGGCTGGGATGCTCACGCGAACGTCGAAAAGAATCACACCGAATATTGCCGACGAACCGACAAACCCGTCGCTGGACTTCTGCAAGATCTCAAGCAACGCGGGTTGATGGAAGACACCTTGGTGATCTGGGGTGGCGAGTTCGGGCGGATGCCCATGAGCGAACAAGGCAAGGGCCGCGATCACAACCCTTGGGGATACAGCGTCTGGCTCGCCGGTGCCGGCATTCGCGGCGGCCGGGCATTCGGGGCAACGGATGAGATCGGACTGCGAGCGGTCTCGGACAAAGTCTCTGTCACCAATTTCCATGCGACGCTGCTGCATCTGCTGGGACTCGATCACAACGACCTGACCTACTTTCACAATGGGCTGGACAAACGATTGACCGGCCCCGATGAAGCGGAAGTCGTCCAAGGGATCATCCGTTGATGCGTGCACAACAACGAAAATCCTGGCCTGTCTCGAACGCACCTTGGCGGCACGCGTTGATGATTCTGTGCACCTTTGCGATCAGCACGCTGCTCACCGTGCATTGCACGACCGCTGACGATGATTCCGCTGCCTACGTCGAGCTACCGATTGACGAATATGATCGTGAGCACTGGGCGTTTTTGCCACTCGAAACTGTTGAAGTGCCGCCGCCTGCCAACACAGGTTGGCGTCGAAATCCAATCGACGATTTCATCCAACACGAACTGAGCCAACGCAATCTGCACCCGCAACCCAAAGCTTCACGTCGCACGCTGATTCGGCGACTGAGCTTTGACCTGACGGGATTGCCACCGACACCCGAGCAGATCGCCGCGTTTGAAGCAGACGCAAGAACCGATGCCTATGAGCGGCTTGTCGATCGGTTGCTTGACTCACCGCGGCATGGCGAACGTTGGGCACAGCATTGGCTTGACTTGGCTCGATTTGCGGAAACCGATGGATTTGAGCATGACAAACTCCGGCCGGAGGCATGGAAGTATCGCGATTGGGTCATCGCGGCTCTCAATGAGGACCTGCCCTATAACGAGTTCATCCGACGCCAGATCGCTGGCGATGAAATCGATCCGAACGACCAATCAGCTCGGACGGCGACGCGGTTTTGCCTGTCCGGACCTGACATGCCGGATATCAACCTGACGGACGAGCGTCGACACACGGTCTTGAACGAATTGACATCGACCATCGGAGCTGTGTTTCTTGGGCTGCAAGTCGGCTGTGCCCAGTGTCACGATCACAAGTACGACCCGATCAGCCAAGCTGACTTCTATCGGCTTCGCGCCATCTTTGAACCCTCGGTCTCGCTAAAGAAAAACCACTCGCTCTCCACTCTCAGTGAATCGTTTCCAACCAAACGAACGAGCCATCTGATGCTGCGAGGTGATTTCCGCAGTCCTGGCCCAGAGCTGAATCCCGGGGTCATTCGAGTTGTTTCGTCGCAAACGAATGCCTACTCGCCACAACCAACGCAAAAATCGGCTGGCCTCCGAACCGCCTTGGCGGATTGGTTGGTCGCGGCAGAGAATCCACTGACATCGCGTGTGATGGTCAACCGTGTGTGGCAACATCATTTTGGTGTCGGGTTGTCGAGCACGCCCAGTGAATTTGGAGTGATGGGTGCCGAGCCCAGCCACCCCGAATTGCTGGATTGGCTTGCGATCTCATTCGTCGACCAGGGCTGGAGCCTCAAGTCGCTGCATCGAATGATCGTGACATCCGCCACCTATCGCCAACGCAGCCGTCTCTCGGAAGACGCAACCGAACCCGAACAATTGGCCTGGGCTGAAACACGGAAGGCAGATCCACATGCTGAACTGCTGTCCCGCTATCCACGCTGGCGACTCGAAGGCGAAGCGATTCGTGACGCAATGCTGGTTGCATCGAGACAAATCAATTGGAAGTCCGGTGGCCCCGGCGTTCGCCCGCCGCTCCCCGAGGAACTGGTTGGAACCTTGCTCCCCAATCAATGGAACGTCACGAAGGATCCGTCCGAGCACGATCGACGCAGCATCTACGTCTTTGCACGCCGAAACCTGCGGTACCCGATCTTCGAAGTTTTCGACCGCCCCAGCGCAAACACAAGCTGTTCCAGTCGAGGCACATCGACCACGGCGCCGCAATCATTGCACCTACTGAATTCGCAGTTCTCTCTGAACCTAGCACGATCGATGGCCTCGTCGATCGAAGAGGAGTCTCCCACCGAAGCACAACGCATTGAGGCGATGTTCCTTCGTGCACTCGGACGCTCACCGACGAAGGAAGAATGGATCGAAGCGGAAGACTTCCTCCATGCCAGCACGTCGGCCGAAGCGGAGAAACAAGCCCATCTTTGCTTGGCGCTATTCAACTGCAACGAGTTCGTCACGATCGACTGAGACGCCGCTTCGATTCCGTCGCTGGCAACCGGCCCCAACAACGCGGGCGGAACCGGGTGGAGATTGATCAGGGCAACCTGTTCTTCGCCTTTCCTTTTCCTCACGGTTGTGTCGCAAGAAAATCGTTGACTCGTTTTTTGGGACGGCCATACTCATCGGATCGATTGCGCAAACTGCCCTCCCTGAGATCCCCAATCACTTCCTTGATGTGGCTCGGCGTTCAGCAGTTTGAAGTCTTGATTCTTCATTCACTGCTACTCGAGTGACCGCGATGCAGAAGTATTTGTTGTGGCTGCCGTTGTTGATCTGTTCAATGAATTCTGCGGATGCGAAACATCCGCTGGCCAAGCAATTTGAAACGCCCCTTCAAACGGCCGACCTCGATACAGATGGGTTGGCAGATTGGTTTTCGGGTCAGGAAACGCCGATCGCCCCAAGTGATTGTCCCCGCGGACCGATCGATGTGGTTTGGACTCAGCAGGACCAACCAGATTGGCATGGTCTTCGCTTCGGTCGCCAAAAACTCCCTGGCACTCGGCACCTCCGCATCGGCCTGAACCGGCCCATCGAAATCGGGACGGTGATCGTTCGCGGTGGCGGAACACTCAGCGTGCTCAAACCCGATGCTGCCTACCCTGGCGACCTGGGTGATGACGACCAATGGATTCCTGCCGAGCGTTTGAGCGATGCCGTTGCCAGTCCCAATTCAGCGTCATCCAAGCGGAGTCGCACGCAAGTCGTATCAACAAGCGAGGTGCTTGCGGATGAGTACGCGTTTTGGTTGTTGCCCGTTTCGACCAAGACACGAGCCCTTCGCTTCACCCACCACGCAACCGCGATCGAGCGAGACCCATCGGGATACCTCGGTGGTGTCTGGATTTTGTCGGAACGAGTTGCCAATGTTGCTCCGCAGGGAGTGGCCGTTTCCGGCAGTCACCCCGAATCGATCGAACGTGTTTTGAATGGCACCAACGACCGAATGTGGAACACTTGGGCCAATGCTGAGAAGAACGTTCCAACTGGTGACGTGGTCGATGAAGCCCACGCGGAATGGATGATGGTCGCCTGGAAACGCCCGGTTGAACTGAGCGGTGTTGCGTTGCTGTGGAACGGTTTCGACGCCGCGGCCGTGGAGGTCTACACCGGCGACTTTTCCCAACCGCCGACATCGGCTCCGGAGTCAAGCTGGAAAAAGGTCTCCAGCGGTGAGGACCTGGATGCCATGTACCCGAGACCGCTGGTCCCACACTGGCTCGCCTTTGATGATCTCGAAAGGACGACTGCGGTTCGATTGAAAATGACCGCACCTTCGACCAGCAAGCATGAGCACTTGAGAACTCACATCGCGGGCGGACGACGCGTTTGGCTGGGTGAACTCGCTGCGATCAAACCGCTCCATGAAGCGCCGCTGTCGCCCTTGGTTCAATCCGAACAATCAACGGTCCATCCACCAATCCCCATTCATTTTCAGATTGCGAAACCTGGCGTGGTGACCTTGGTAATTAATGATGAAAACGGGCAACGGGTACGCAACCTGATCAGCGAAACCCCGTTCCCAGCGGGCTCGCACACCGTGTGGTGGGACGCCAGCGACGATGTCACTCGGGATCTGGATTCGCCACGGCATGGGCTGTACCAAATCCCGACACGTCTGGTCGGTCCTGGGTCGTACACCGTTCGTGGACTGTGGCGAGATCCGCTGAAATTGGTCTATGAAATGAGCGTCTACAGCGACGGGAACCCAGCCTGGGAAACCGACGACGGAACCGGTTGCTGGATGACCAATCACACGCCACCGACGAGTGTCGCGTTTGTGCCTGGTGACCGGACCGCGGATGGCAAACCGCTGCTGTTCATGGGCGCGTATGTCTCCGAAGGCGGGCATGGATTGCAATGGGTACGCGAAGACGGCACGAAAGTCGGAGGCCAAGGGCACGTCGGCGGTCACTGGACCGGCGCTCCAACATTGTCCGTCGACACAGGAGAACATGCGATCGACGACGACCTGTGCTATGTCGCTTCGGTGTGGGAAGGAGAACTACGCATCACGGCCAAGACGAAATCATTGGCCGATCGCGAAATCTACAAGCAATCTCTCGGAGCCGACCCGCGTCCGAGTTCCTTGCCCAACGACGAACAGCCCACAGCATTGGAAGGTTTCGACGGCGGTGACCGAAAGTTTGTGCTCGCAGGAACAGCTACACACGACGGGCACATGTACTTGTCCTTCCCTCGGCAAAATGAACTGCGACTCATCGACGTCCGAAGCTCCCAGCAAACCGGCAGCGTCCCTGTCGATCAACCTCGCGGGATGGCCTTTGACGATCAAGGACGTTTGCTCGTCCTCAGCGACACGCGACTCCTTCGAGCCAAGGTCTCCGCGCCGACATCGCGATCCGATTTCGAAGACATCGGCATTGAATCGCTCGAAGATCCACGCCACATCACGATCGATGCTGCCGGTCGGATCTACATCAGTGATCGCGGCAGTTCGCATCAGATCAAGGTCTTCGCTGCGGACGGAAATCTCCTCCGTTCGATTGGCAAACCCGGACCTCCAACCGTTGGCCCATATGATCCGCTGCACATCAACACTCCCAACGGGATCGCCATCGACAGCCAAGGCCACGTGTGGGTTGCAGAAAGCGATTTCCGCCCCAAACGAATCAGCATCTGGAACCCTCATTGGAATTCTCAACAAGGCGCGACGCTGGTCAAAGCGTTTTACGGACCCGGTGAATACGGTGGCGGCGGAGTCCTCGACCCCGTCGATCAAACTCGCTTCTACTACAAAGGACTGGAGTTCCGCTTGGACTGGAAAGAGGGGACCGATGAGCTCGTTCGAGTCTTCCATCGCCCGGCGGATTGGCTGCGTGGGCATTACACGTCCTACTCGCCCGACACGCCGCTCTACCCGAACTTGGCCAGTGAGAACGAGGTCGTGCAAGCGGACCGATACTTCACCAGTTGTTACACCACCAACCCAACCAGCGGGGACCGAATCGCGTTCGTTTGGCTCGATCATCCCGATCGTGCACAGTTGGTCGCTGGAATCGGAGCCGCACAAAGTCTGAGTCTCTTGAAGCAAGCCGAGTTTCGCGTCTGTTGGCCCAAGGGTTTGAATCCCAATGGCCCCGCACATCAAAACCAAGCCCTCTTCGCCTGGAGTGATCTCAACGGGGACGAGCGAATGCAGCCAAACGAGATCACGATGCGCCGCGGCGATTCCGGTGGCGTCACGATCAAGAACGATTTGAGTGCCGTGTTTTCGCGACTGGACAAGCAAGCGGTCCAAATCCCAGCTCACATCGATTCAACCACCAAGGTTCCGACGTACGCGATCGAATCACCGGTTCTGTTGGTGGATGGTGCCCACGGAGCTGTCTCCTCCGGCGGTGATCAAGCTCTGACGGCACCAAACGGTTGGACCATGTTGACGAATGCACCGGAACCTTTCTCGGCTCATGGTCTTGGCGGTGCCCTTCATGGAAAGGCGGTCTGGAGCTACCCGAGTTTGTGGCCAGGATTGCACGCCAGCCACGAAGCCGCTGTCCCGGATCGCCCCGGGATGGTGATCGGCCACACGCGATTGCTCGGCGACACCATTCACCCTGACGGGCAGGGTGGCGACATATTTTGCGTCAACGGCAACATGGGAAACATGTACTTGTTCACCGCCGATGGCTTGTTCGTCGCGACTTTGTTTCATGACATCCGACTGCGTCCAACTTGGTCGATGCCCCGAGCGATCCGCGGGATGGACGTCAGCGACACTTCTCTGCATGACGAAAACTTCTGGCCCAGCATCACGCAAACGATCGACAAACAGGTTCACTTGGTCGACGGGGCTCGATCCAGCATCGTTCGAATCGATGGTTTGGAATCCATCCGACGTTTCCCCGCTCAAAACATTCGCGTCACCGCCGACGATTTGCTGGCTGCACGCAAGTGGTTTGACGATGCCGAACGAACCCGGCAAGCGAACGCATTGTTGAAACCGCTGTCGATTTCCATTCGTGCGACGCCGCCCACGGTCGATGGTGACTTGAGCGAGTGGTCCGGCGACACAGACTGGGCTGTCATTGACCGGCGAGGCCAGCGAGCGAATTTCAACAGCGATTCAAAACCCTACAACGCGGTCGCCGCAGTCAGCCTGTCCAACGGAAAATTATTCGGGGCTTTCCGCACCAGCGAGAAGGACCTGCTGCGCAATAGCGGTCTGTCGCCGACCTCGTTGTTCAAGTCCGGCGGATGCCTGGATTTGATGCTGGCGACCGGGTTGGAGACCAACCCCAAAGCCCCTCGTGAACCGCAAGCAGGCGACATTCGATTGCTGGTGACACAGGTGGAGGGAAAAACCCGTGCGATGCTCTATCGCGCCGTTGTGCCCGGCACGATCGAACCTGAAAAATTCAGCAGCCCGTGGCGGACGATCACGCTGGATGTCGTCCAAGACGTCAGCGACTCGGTGCAACTGGCTACCAACTCGGCTGGGCACTATGAGTTCAGCATCCCGCTTCGTCTGCTCGACTGGAAACCGCAAGCGGGCCAGACGTATCGAGGCGATGTAGGCGTCCTTCGCGGGAACGGACGCGAAACGACGCAGCGTGTGTACTGGTCCAACAAAGCCACGGCGATCACCAGCGACGTGCCGAGTGAAGCCCAACTTTCCCCATCCCTGTGGGGAACTTTCCAAGTGGAGAAAGAGTGACGCCCAAAACGGATTCGCTTGTTCAATCGCATTCTGCGTGAAGCTCGAATGCAACTTCTGCGGACACCAAGCCCAGGGTCAGGACTCCTGGCCTCGTCCACCACGGCGGCTTGATCATGCGTTGCGAAACGTTGCTCGGCCTGGCTCAGTGGTTCGATACGTCCGCACTCTTCATGGAATCGATGTCCTCAAAGACCTGGTCGAGTTCCGGTTTGAAAAGATCACCGATGAGCAGGTCGGTCACACTTCCGCGGTGCTGGGGAAAACGGCGAATGAACTCACCGAAGCTAAACCCGTCGTAGTACTCGCAGACCAATCGGCGCATCCGATTCATGCCCTCGACAAACCCGGTCTCCCACTTCCCAATCTGTGCCCGGGAGGTGTCACCGTTTCGCAATCCCTCGACGATCGCATCGGCAGCCAGCTCTCCCGATTTCAACGCCAGCAGCACTCCTGACGAATACAGCGGATCAAGAAATCCGAACGCATCACCGACCAGCACCCAACCGTCGCCCGCCGCTTGACTGGCCCGGTAGGTGTAATCCTTGGTCGCCTTCACTGGCGCAACTTGCTCTGCGTTGGCAATGCGTTCTTTCACGGTGAGGCATTTCTCCAGCTCCTCGGCAAAGGTGGCTTCGTTTCCCGCACGCCCTTTGAACAGGTAGTCGAAATCCGCCACCACGCCCACGCTCACCAAATCATCTTGCATGGGGATGTACCAAAACCATCCCTGCTTGTCGCGCAGGCTCAGCACAACGGTGGCTCCCTCGTCTTTGCCTTGATCTCGATAGGCGCCCTGGAAGTAAGTCCAAATGGCTCCTTTGTTCAGTTCGACATCAGGAACGCGGAGTTGGAACTTGTTGATGAGCATGGAACTTTGACCGCTGGCATCCACGACCACGTCGGCGCGAACTTCGGTTTGTTTTCCAGCTTCATCACGAACCAGAACGCCAACGGCGCGATCGCCCTCGAATAGCACGTCCAGAACACGCATCCCCTCGTGAACGCCGACACCTTGGTCCGCGGCATTCTTCAACATCATCACGTCAAATTCACTCCGGCGAATCTGCCAGGTTTGCGAGCATTCGTGCGGTTTGTTGTCGTGGAAGTAAAAGGGAGCGGAATGCTTGCCCGAAGGACTCACAAATTGCACGCTGTACTTCTTGATGAAATGGCTCGACTTCATCTTGTCGAGCATCCCCAATCGCTCCAACACCCAGTAGGTCTCGGGAATCAGTGACTCGCCAATGTGGTAGCGAGGGAAACGTTCACGCTCGAACAGTTCCACTTGATAACCTTGCTGGGCGATCAACGTGGAAACGGTCGCTCCGGCGGGACCACCGCCAATCACGACCACCTGAGGAGACTGCTGAATTGACATACTGGAACACTCTCGGGAACGGATGATGGACGAACGCTTCCCACTCATTCATCGATGAATGAAAGCTTGTGGGCATCTTCATGTGGCTGCCGAGCTTGCCGGAGCAAGTCGGACAATTGACGCAAGGCTTTCTGGTCCAGGTGCCCCAACTGCCGTTGATGGCTTTCCTGGACGGCATCGTGGAGTTCGTCCAGCAGTTGCATCCCGTCCTTCGTGATGCGGACTTCGACGACACGACGGTTTTCAGGCTTTCTTTCCCGCAAGAGCAATCCGCGACGTTCCAAGCGATCCAGCAGACGGGTCATGTCCGGGGCTCGAGAAATCAATCGCCCTCCCAGCACCAACGTCGGCATCGTCTTCGGGTGAACCGATCGCAACAGTCGCAGAGCGTTGTATTGCTGGGCGGACAGGCCGACACGCCCGAAGACCTCGTCTTCAATCGATTTGAGACGGTCATAAGTCCGCCAGAGGTTCAAGAAGACCTCTTGCTCCATCGAGTCAAAGGATTGCTTGACGACGGTTGCCGCATTTGCCGGTGTTTTTGCCATGCCACGTTGATAGACGTTTCAACAACTGTCGTCAAGACAATTGTCAAACGGCGACCACCGAAAATGGACCCCCGACGCGTCAGCGAAACACCACACCGCGTCCCCCCGACGGCCCGTCGGGAGCGGCACCAGTGAGTCTCACCTGTGAAGAGGGCGTGTGGCTTTTGTGCCGGGCCCTCACCAACTCTTGCGAGGGCCGAGCAAAGCGGCGGGCTTCCTGTTGGATTTGATGCTCGCAGGGTGACAACGAGAACGGGTTGCGTCAGTCGATCTCCTTCAGCCATCCCAGCGATGCGGCCTGCCAAGCATCCCACATCGGACCTTGGTACCCGTTCAATCCATGGCCACCCGAAGGCAGTTCCAACATTTGCGTCGGAACGTTGTGCTGTTGCAATGCCGCGTGCAACTGGCGACTGTTGACGATCGGAACCGGGGTGTCATCGATGGCGTGGGCCAGGAACATCGGGGGTGTGTTGTCGGTGACTTGCCGCTCATTGGAATACAGGTTCAGCAATTCCGACGAAGGGTCTTTGCCCAGCAGGTTGTCCCTCGAACCAGCGTGCGTGTGCTCGCCCATCGTGACAACCGGGTAAACCAGGATCGCAAAATCCGGCCGTGAACTGACGCGATCGATCGTGTCATTCGCAGTCGGATTCCCCGAATCAAAATGCGTTGCGGCGGTGGAGGCAAGGTGCCCGCCCGCCGAGAAGCCCATGATGCCGATCCGGTCAGGACGGAGTTGCCAATCCTTCGCGTTGGCCCTTGCAGTGCGAATCGCACGCTGAGCGTCAAGCAGTGGAACGGCGTGTCGACCACCAGGCAATCGGTACTCCAACACCACGCCTGTGATTCCATGCTGATTCAACCAAGCAGCGATCTTGTGCCCTTCTCCGCCGAGGACCAGCCTCCCATATCCGCCACCGGGACAAATCACGATTGCCGTGCCGTTGGCTTCCTCGGGATGGTGCACCGTGATCCAGGCATTGCCTGATTCTGTCTCGCCACCGCCGACTGGGGCAGGCCCATCCCAAAGCGGCGTTCGCACAGGGGCGGTCGGCTGGTCCACTGCCGCCTCATCCTCCGCCAAACAAGGGGCGGTGAACAACAAGAGACAAAGCGTCGAGAGAAATTTCATCGTTGGATTCCAGGCGGGAACGAATGAGGCGGGAGGGTTGAGCGACAAGGAGATGCATCTCTTGGCAACCGAATCGGCAGAGAGGGACGAACCAGGTGTATCATATTTGGTAACCCGATGCGTCACGGCCTGTCGATTGAATCCCAACCCGAAGCGTGAGCGAGGGATCGCGTGCCATTGCAACGAGCCTGTGGGTCCCTCGCTCACGCGTCGGGTTATGATTGGGAGCGAGCAACGTAGGCCAGGTTATCACCTGGCACCCAGCCGATGCTTTGGAACAAAGCGAGGCGTCCAGCCGATCACGCAATGCCCGCCGCATCAGCAAGGCCACCACACAGGCAGCCGGATTCGCCAAGTATTCGGACACTCACCTTCGAAACGTGTCTTCGCCAATTGGTGAAGACACATGGCTCGTGCAGCACAAGACGGAGTCCACTCCATTGAAAGCGAACAAGGATGAGAATTGCAGTCTCGGGAGCCGGAATCGCTGGCACGGCGGTCAGCCATCTGCTCGCATCGGCAGGGCATCAGGTAACGATCTTTGAACAGGCGACGCAGTGCCAAGCGATTGGTGCAGGGATCATGCTCCAGCCCAGTGGGCAGGCCGTTTTGGATCGATTGGGCATCCTCGAAACGATTGCCGCTCAGTCGGCAAAGCTGGAAGGCATCGAGGCGTTCCTGCTTTCCGGCCGACCGCTGATTGAACTGAACTACGGTCAACTTGGCGACCATCATTTCGCCTACGGCGTGCACCGCGGACTGCTCTTCAAACACTTGTTGGAACGATGTGTCCAATCCAATGTTCACTTGCAAACTTCGACCCAAGTCATTGACTTGGAGAACGATGGGAACGACGTCCACGTGATCGACCAACATCGAACCCGGCACGGCCCGTTTGATTTTCTCATCGCTGCGGATGGATCTCGCTCCCGCTTGCGAACGGCAGCGAAACTGAAATCGCAAACCGTCGACTACGACTACGCCGCCATCTGGGCCACAGGCCCTTGTTCGCAAGTCCACCATCGCTTGCATCAAATCATCGATGGCACCGACCGGTTGGTCGGATTGCTGCCGATTGGCAATGGGCAATGCAGCTTCTTTTGGGGACTGCGAGCCGATTCATACGACGAACTTATCCAGCGAGGAATGGCCAACTGGAAGCAGGAGGTCATCGAAATGTGCGAACCCACCACGGAACTGCTCGATTCCATCAGCGATTTCCAAGAGATGACGTTCGCAGGCTATCGACACGTCAGTATGCAACGATGGCATGCTGACAAAATCGTCTTTCTCGGCGACGCAGCTCATCCGTCGAGCCCTCATTTAGGCCAAGGAGTCAATTTGGCGTTGGAAGACGCGGCCTGTTTTGCAGACGCCATCGCTGAGACAGGAACGTTCCAGCAGGCAGCCATCCGCTACCAGAGACTCCGCCAACGAAAGGTCCGTTACTACCAATCACTGACTCGAATGCTGACACCGTTCTTTCAGTCCGACATGCCCTTCTCTGCCGCGTGCCGCAACCTTGGCCTCCCTTGGTTTCCCCGAGTCCCCTGGGTTCGCCGCCGCATGCTGAAAACCCTGAGCGGATTGCAGAACGGATGGTTCTGAAACCGCAGCCCGCGGCACACCAATCGCCGAGGATCGTCTTCACCGTTCCTTGGAAAGGTAAAAAATAAAACAAGGCCACGTTCTTCAGGCAGCGAACTTGGCGAGGCAACCAGGCTTGGCAATTCGAAATGGCCCGACGGAACAGCAGGGAACAACGGTTCGACTCTCAAGTCGCCTGCCACCATGCAACACGTCGATTCGACGCTTCGTGTTTCCTCGCCCATCGTGGTTCAAAGAATCGAGGTTGCTTCCTGCGTTTTGGGTTCAATCTTGCTAAACTATGTCTTGTAAGATTCTCTCTGCTGGTCCATCCAGCGCGGTGCGCAAGCACTGAATTGCCCCACGCTGCGGCGAACGATCCATCTGTCATCCAATGCAAATGAACTCAATGAAAAACTCATCCCAGCAAGGGTTCTTGGCATGTGCCATCATCGGCGTCATGGCGTTTGCTGGCGGTGGTTCGGCGGTCGCCCAAGTTTCTCAGAAGACGCTGGATTCGATCGGCATTCCCGACAACGTGGAAACATCTTTGGGAACACTGGAGTTCTTCGACGGCGTGCCGACTCATGCCACCGCCCAAACGCTCCATGACAATCTCGACCGGATGCGGGCAGTCGAGGTCTATCTGAACAACCAGGGTGCCGCATCGCTCAACGCGATGCGGAAGGGCAACGCCAGCATTGGTGCGGATGCGTCCAACAAGGTCACGATCACCGAGCAACTGCTTCAACCCGCGTCGCTTTACCTCACGGGCAACACCTCGACCTTGTACGCCCTCACTTACCTTGATCTGAAAACGGAAGGACCGCTGGTCGTCGAACTCCCACCTGGCATGCTGGGATTCCTCGATGACGCTTGGTTTCGCTTCATCGACAACCTCGGTGTGATCGGCCCCGACAAGGGCAAGGGTGGGAAATACCTGTTGCTTCCCCCGGGCTACCGCGGAGAGGAACCCGATGGCTATTTCATCATCAAACTTCCCACGTACAACAACCTGATGTTCCTGCGCGGCTCGATTGCGAACGGCCTCGAACCAGCCGTGGAGAACATCAAATCGAAGCTTCGGGTCTACCCTCTCGCCAAGGCAGACAACCCACCTGCCACCGAGTTCATCAATATGTCTGGCAAGAGCTACAGCACGATCGTGACTCGCGATTTAAGCTTCTTCGAAGATCTCAATGCACTGGTGCAGGTCGAACCCATCCAGGCCATTGGCCCTGAACTGCGAGGCCAACTGGCGGCGATCGGCATCGTCAAAGGGAAGCCGTTCCAGCCCGATGCGCGTATGAAAAGGTTGCTCGCTGAAGCTGCCACCCTTGGCAACGCCACCGCTCGCGCCATCACCTACCAGCCTCGGATCGACGGTGTCTTCATCTACCCTGACACCAACAGTGCCTGGACGACGGCCTACGCGAACAAGAACACCTCCTTCGAAGAGGATGGTGCGATGGGGTTAGATGCTCGACCGCTGTTTTACTTCAATGCGACCGGCGTCACGCCCGCCATGGCCACCAGCCACGCGGGGGCCGGCTCCGACTACGCCCTTGCATATCTGGATGCGGACAAGAACGCGTTCGACGGCTCGAAAACCTACAAGCTCCACCTGCCGCCCAACGTTCCCGTCAACAACTTCTGGGCGGTCACGCTCTACGACACGCAAACGCGTTCCCTCCTGCAAACCAGTCAGACCTTTCCGACCGTCGGCAGCCAGAGCGAAGGGTTCCAAAAAAACAAAGACGGATCTTACGATGTCTACTTCGGCCCCCAAGCTCCCCAAGGGCATGAGAGCAACTGGCTGGAAACCGTCCCCGGCAAAAGCTGGTTCACCATCCTGCGGATGTACGGCCCGCTGAAACCATGGATTGACAAAACCTGGCGTCCAGGAGAAATCGAGCAAGTGAAGTAGCCTTCCATATCCTTCCTGCGAACGCGGGTTGCCCCGCACACAAGCCGCGTCGCACTGAAACAGGCGGCCGCCGGCATGCAAGCTCTTCAAATCAGGCCGGCAGAAATGATCGAGCAGAACCATGCGAGGCGTTTGAGCATTCGCCTGGGCTGCAAAACTTTTGCTGTTGGCACTCTAACAGCGGATGCAATTTTTCATCCGGCTTCTGCCTTTCTTCATCCCGGTAGGGATGTCAGATGGTAGCCGTCGGTAAGCGACAGCGCCACCAACAGTCATGTAAATCCCACCACACCAACCTCCATCCAAGAAACTGAACATGAAAACGAACCTTCTCACCCTCACGCTGGCAATTGCCGGTGCGTTCAGCATGACAAGCGTCGATGCACAATCCGGTTCGCCCAAAGAATCCCCTGCACCCGTTGTGGTCAACGTCGACAATTTCAATCGAGCCCAAACGGACTTCGAATTTGCCGGCATCCTCAAACAGTCAGTCATCAATCAGGTTCACAGCAACCGGACGCCCACGCCGATTGACAAACAGAATGTCATTCGAATGAACCGGGACACGCTTTATAGCATCGGTGTCATCAACATTTCCAAAGGTGCGACCGTCACCATGCCGGACAGTGGCAAGCGATACATGTCATTGATGGTCATCAACAATGACGGGTATGTGAATGAAGTCTTTTACGGTGCCGGCCCGCACGAATTGACGCTCGAGCAATTCGAAACTCCCTACGTGGGCGTGGTCATTCGCACCCTGGCCAACCCAGAAGACCCGACAGATCTGACGATTGCCCACAAACTCCAGGACCAGATTCACATCACTGCCGGCTCCGACGATCCGTTCGTGATGCCGAATTACGACCCAACCAGCTACAAGGCAACGCTGAATGCGATTCTTGAGTTGGCCAAGGGACTGAAACGATACACCGAGACCTTCGGTTCCAAAGCCGACGTCGACCCGGTTCACTTTTTGATTGGCACCGCATCCGCCTGGGGCGGTCTTCCAGACAAGGACGCTCAGTATGTGAATGTCCAACCGAACCTGCCGGTCGGCGAATACGAAATCACGGTCAAGGATGTCCCGGTCAAAGGCTTTTGGTCCATCAGTCTTTACAACGAGGCGGGATACTTCCAAAAAAACAAGTACAACTCTTACAGTCTCAACAGCCTGACCGCCAAGCCCAACCGCGATGGCTCCTACACCATCCGCTTCGGCGGAAATCCAGAGACCACAGAGAACTGCCTGCCAATCATGGAGGGTTGGAACTACGCGGTTCGGATGTACGAACCGAGTCAGGCGATCATCGACGGCCAATGGACCTTCCCTGGCCCGCCGAAGAAGAAAAGCGAGTGATCCGAATTGACACCACCTGTGTGTTGAAGAAACGCAGACAGTCTCTTCCGGATCGGCAACGCATCTTTGGCAAGCATGAACCCCCGCCCGACACACCACTGGGCGGCGTGAAGAACTTGCGTTCGGCAGGATCAGCCGCTGCGTGTTCTTCGCGCCCGTCGGTTGCATTCAGCAGGTCGGCAGGAATGATCGGACACAATCATGTGAGCCGTTTGGGCGTTCGCCCCGGTTGGGCGTGGGGTCAACAACGCTTACCGAAACAGTCCAAATGCCGAAAGACTCCTGCCGGCAACAGACGACTTGCCAAGTTTTGAAGTTGCGATTCCCCTGAGCTCCAGGGTCGCTCATCGAGGAGCTTCATCGACCAGCAGGGCGGACAACACTTGTGCGTATACCCGATGCCCAAAATCGTTGGGATGATTGACTCCGTTGCCAGTCAGGTCGTGATCTTTCTTTCGCAATAGAAATTCCTGCCACACCGAAGTCATGTCGGCGAGCGCAATCCCAGGTTCACAAAGCGACGCCAGTTGGTCGCGGTACTTTGGGAAAACGTCGTGGTTCAGCGTTGTCCAGTCGCGGTTGCCGAGCATGGTCGCGACGAGGATGAATTCGACATCGGGCAGCGTCTCGCGTGCGGTGGAAATCATCTGGGAAATGCTCTCGCCATAATCCGCCGGAGAACGTCCGGCTGAATCGTTCATGCCGAATGCCAGCAAAATCAGATCGGGTTTTGATTCCACAACCGTTGGGATCTGCAAGACTCCCCATGGCGTCGATGTCCCACCAACGGACAGATTGGTCAGTTCGATGGTTGTCTTGTAATGCGACTCAAGGTGCTGCTTCAACAAGTCTTGATAAGCAGGCTGAAACGGTGCCGCGCCGCCCCAAGCGGATGCATTGCATCCCGTTGAGATACTGTCTCCGAGCAGGACAACCGAAACCGCCTGCCGGTTCTGCAGCTTGCCGATCGTGAGCGGCAGAGCCGATGGATCGAAGGCCGGCATCGCGACCGGCCAGTCGTCTGCCGCTTTGGAATAAGTGATCCACGACTGCATGCTGTGGTACTCCAACTTGCCGCCGAACAGGATCTCGCCGTTGCCGTCGCGATGAGTGAGTTTGTAATTCTGCGAATTGTCTGGTCGCCGCAGGTCCGCGGCTGACTTCGTTTCGATTCGCGACGTGGAGGGAACGGAGATTTCACGTGAACCGCTGGCGTGATCAAAGTCCACTCCCGGTTCGTACGTGATCGCTCCCGTTGAATCCTGAACCGAGATGATTTTCTGAATCGGAAACAGCACCGACGCTCGCGCTTCCCCTGTTGCCGGATCGCGAATGAACAGCACTGATTCTCGCTCAATCACATCCGCCTTCCAGAAAGGCTGCAGTTGTTCAGGCGAGTATTGCCACCGAGAAGGTTCTGTGGCCGGTGAGGACGCCGATGATCCGATCATCACGCAGGCGACGGTGATTGCGGCAAACACCGACAGCATCGGACGCAAGCGGCAATCCTGTTCAATCCGAGGATGCCCCAAGCACAAACGCGGGAGGCTTTCCGCCAGAACCATGCAGTCTCTCGTCATCGCTTCAACCTTTTTGGCAACGGCCTGTCATTTGACACCCTTCCCAAATGCATCCGAGCGAAGCATTTTGAGGAACGGTCCGGAAATCACTGCGAAGTGAATGCATTTTAGCAGGAGCAAAGACGACCAGGCGAAGGCCTGCTCATGATTGGCTGGGTTGCCCTGAGTTCACGCCCCGACAACTTCCCCCCGAGACAATCTCACCCCGAACTCAAATTCGGGCCCAGCCTCCTAGAACCAGGCAAAGCGTGCGGCGGCAAGATATGCTGTGCCTTCGAAGTCAAGGAACGCTCGCGTCTGGACGCGAGCCCCACCTGTTCCTGCGCCCGCCTAAGCAGGTAAGCAGGAATGATCAAGCACAACCATGTGAGGCGTTTGGGCGTTAGCCCCGGTTGCGAGTGAAAACCGTGGCTAACGCCAACGGCTCACATACCCGATGGCACATGCGTACCCGCCTAGCTCCCTCCCCACCTCATTGCCCCACGATGAAATACAGACTTGCCTGTGTCATGGTTTTCCTGGCCCTGACCTCCCCACTCAACCTGTGGGCGGACGACTTTCCGAAACCGTTCAACACCGAGAATTCGGACGCCAGCCAAACCTCTCCAGAAGACGCTCTCAAAGGGATCACCGTCCCGGAAGGTTTTCAGGTGACCCTGTTCGCGTCGGAGCCCGAGATCAACCAGCCCATTGCATTGGCGACCGACGATCGCGGTCGGCTGTGGGTTGCCGAAAACTACACCTACTCCGATCGAGCCACGAACTTTGATGAATCCATGCGTGACCGCATTGTGATTCTAGAAGATGTCGATGGTGACGGCAGTTTCGATCAACGCACGGTCTTCTGGGATCAAGGCAGGCGACTGACCAGCGTCGAAATCGGGTACGGTGGTGTCTGGGTTCTGGACGCGCCCAACCTGCTGTTCATTCCCGATGCTGACCAAGACGATGTGCCCGACGGGGAACCGATTGTCATGCTCGATGGCTGGGACGACGACGCCGCCCGACACACGATCGTCAACGGACTGCGTTGGGGGCCGGACGGTTGGCTGTACGGTCGCAATGGCATCATGGCCATCTCCAACGTCGGGATCCCCGGCGCGACGCCCGACCAAAGGGTGCCAATGGACTGCGGGATCTGGCGGTTCCACCCGACACGGCATCAGTTCGAAGTGGTGGCCATGGGCACGACCAATCCGTGGGGCATGGACTGGGACGAGCACGGGCAGATGTTCTTTATCAACACGGTCATCGGGCACCTGTGGCACGTGGTTCCAGGAGCTCGATTCCGCCGCATGTACGGCGAACACTTCAACCCGCACACCTACGGAGTGATCGAACAGACCGCGGATCACTTTCACTGGGACACCAACGAACTGTGGCATGATGTCCGCAAAGATGGCGTCACAGTCATGACCCAAACCACCGACCAGGCCGGAGGCGGGCACGCCCATTGCGGAATGACCATTCTGCAAGGCCAACCATTCCCGTCAACGCTCCAGGGGTCCGTGCTGGCTTTGAATTTTCACGGTCGCCGAATCAATCGGGACACGCTGCATCGTCATGGCGCGACGTACACGGCCCGACATGCACCGGATTTCTTGAAAGTCGCGGATCCGTGGTTCCGAGGTGTTGAGATCCTAACGGGCAAGGCTGGCGAGTTATTCATCGCCGACTGGTCGGACGTTGGCGAATGCCATGAAAACGATGGGATTCATCGGACTTCCGGACGCATCTATCGCCTCGCTTTGAAAGGCCCCCCCCAAGCCGAACGCCCCGCGATTGGTCCCGCGAGTGAACTCAGCACTCAACAACTGGCCGAACAGGTGGCATCCCCGTGGGAGTGGCTGTCGCGAAAGTGTCTGCTGGAACTGGGCGAACGTGCGTCGCGTTCCGAGATCGATCCGGAGATCCATCAGTACCTCCGAACAAAGTTCGACACCGACGAATCGGAGACGCGGCGGTTGCGGCGACTGTGGGCACTGCACATCACCGGCGGTGCAACCGACGACTTCCTTGCCAGCTGCCTGGATGACCCGAGCGAACACGTGCGTTGTTGGGCGATTCAATTCCTCACTGAGACCGGCCCACCATCACCAACCGTCCTCGCCAAGTTCCAGTCCATGGCGCACAGCGATGACTCCGGCTTGGTGCTGACATGGTTGGCTTCCGCGCTTCGACGTCTGCGACTCGAGGACCGCTGGCCGGTGGCTTTGGCGTTGGGCAGTCACCAAGACTATGCCGATGACCGCGTGTTGCCGCTGATGGTCTGGTACGGGGTCGAACCCGCTGTCCTGGCAAACCCAGACCAAGCGATTGAAATGGTGGCGACGTGCCAGTTGCCGATTGTTCGCGAGTACATCACCCGTCGCATGACGCTTGAAATGGAACGACAACCGGAAGTCATCGAGCAACTCCTGAAGCGAGTGACAGATCCCACGACCAACTCATTGGTCACCGTGGATGTCCTGCGTGGAATGACGGAAGCTCTGCGAGGTTGGCGAAAGGCAACCCCGGTGGCAGGCTGGGATTCATTCTCTGCTGACAACGCCGACAGCGACAATGAAGAAGTTCGGAGACTGACTCGCGAGCTGTCCCTGGTCTTTGGCGACGGTCGTGCTCTCGATGAACTTCGCACGATCGCAGGCGACGGTGGATCTGCCTTGCCGGAACGCCGCGCCGCGATCCGTGCCCTGGTGCTCGCACGGGACGTCGACGTCGTCCAGTTACTGCAGAGCCTGCTGAGGGATCGCGACCTGTCACGGGACGCGATCAACGGTCTGGCAGCATTCGGCCACGAGGAAACACCCAAGCTCTTGGTTTCCAACTTCAATGGATTCAACTTGCCCGCCCAACAAGCGGCGATCGCCACGCTTGTCTCGCGTCCGCAGTTTGCCAGTGTCTTGCTGGATGCGGTCTCAGCCGGAAGCATCGATCGATCACTCGTTTCCGCGTTCCAGCTTCGTCAGATGCAAAACTCCGGCGACACGGGTCTGAGTCAGCGAGTGAGCGACCTATGGCCCGAACTGGCCGCACAATCACAGAAAAAGACAACTCGCATCGCAGAGCTCCAAGCCATGCTGACGCCGGAAACGCTCGCGAAAGCCGACACGTCCGCCGGCCGCTTGCTGTTCAATCAGTCCTGTGCGAACTGCCACACGTTGTTTGGTGAAGGAGCCAAAATTGCCCCCGATCTGACTGGTGCACAACGCAGCAATCTGAACTATCTGCTCGAGAACATTGTCGACCCCAGCGCCACGGTCTCTGAGAACTTCAAGTTGTCAGTCGTGCTGTTGGATGACGGCCGAGTGCTCAACGGTGTCTTCGTCGGACGCACCGAGAAGACGCTGACATTGCAGACAGCGATGGATCAGATTGTGATCCAGCGAGATGAAGTGGAAGAGATGCACGAGTCACCGGTGTCCATGATGCCCGACGAACTTCTCAGCTCACTCAGCGATCAGCAGATCCAGAATCTGATCGCCTACTTGATGCTCCCCGCCCAAGTGCCATTGCCTGACGGTGAGTGATGTCCACCATTTCGTCTCACGCATCGGCCGCAAGAACGTCGAGTCGATCGGTCTGGGACGGAGCCTCCTGCCCCTTCGTTCGACTTTCGCAGGCTTTAGGCGACGGCGTTCTTGTCACGAATTCCAGGACGTTAAACGAGAACGACGGTCCAGCAGACTGTTGATTGAAAACGTTTCGCAGATCGAACGATCAGCCGACGGGCGCTATCCCACGGTTCCCGGAGACGAACCGGACGCGATCGCGTCCGGCTGACCAAATCAACAGGCTGCCAAGCAGGTCGGCAGGAGTCTTTCGGCATCTGGACTGTTTCGGCAAGCGTCGTCGCTCCCACGTACAACCGGGGCCAACGCTGGACTGCTGAACGTTTGGGCTTGGAGAGTATTGTCGCTTGCGCAAGTTTTCATCCCGGTAGGGATGCAAGATG
>NZ_LECT01000022.1 GCF_001027925.1 Rhodopirellula islandica
GGGCGAGCGACTCGGCGTTCAACACCGGGCATCTTGAACAGAGGACTTGAGCTTCGGCTAGGCGACGCGTTTTGAACCGCGACGAACGAAGCAACATGAAAGAGAAAGTGACTCAACCGTCGCATCCACGCGAAGTCAAATCCTTATTGGTTCTCCGCCGTTTGGTTTTTGCGTGGAAAGTGAGTCAGACACACCAAGTATAGCGTATGCGCGAACGATCGGATCAGTTTGTTCCAGCGCCGCGTTCAGTGCGACCTTTCGTGTGTCAGATTGCGAAAACCGATAGGACGAACGACGCGCATCGCCCGCACGCGGATGGCAGTCAACTAAGGCATTCGCCAAGTTGCTAACGCTGTAGGCGTGCCGTTTTGCTGTGCTTTGCATGTTGCGTGCAAGATAGCCAGCGAGTTGATTCGTTGACGCGATGAGCATCGAATACAGATCGGACAATGGTGGTATGGCCAAGAATGTATCAAGACCGCCGCGCGACCAATCGTCAAACGTCATGCGATGTTCAGCGGAGTTGAAAAAGTCGGGAGACAGCTTGGCGTCGCATTTCGAGCATTGCCATTCGTTCCATTCCGGAACGGTCGTTGCAGATACGTTCGGCATATCCGTATAGAGGGTGTCGCATTCGCAGCACAGAACCATTGGGTGAACGCAGTTAGCGCACTTGAACGGGAATGGGTTTGCGTTACCGCAACACGGAAATCGAGACGCATCAAGCGTCTGCTCGATCACCCACGACGGTCGATGTTGCGTGTCGGTCATGGACTTCAGTCGGAGAACGGCCGCGATAACCGAGTCGCGGCGATTGATTTTCGATTGTCAAGAACGACGACTCCGCGACTTCGGTTCATCGCATGGTTCGTCCAATTTGTTTTACAGTGTCAGGATTGTCCCATTAGGTGTGCGGCGTACCACGCCCTGACCGATGCGGAAATCGATTGCTCCGGAATTTGCATTGAGTGAGATGTCGCTATTTCTCGCCGGTGCTTGATCGTCGGCATACCTCGCAGCAGCAGTTTGGGCGGGGAGCGTGCCGTTGTTTGCGGTCACTTTGTCAAATGTGACGTGCCAGAATGGACAGTTGGCCAATAATAGGTTGTGAGGAGTAATCTCGATCCATGTTGAGCCAAGATTTGGAATAAGCGGGCGTCGTCCGTTAATTGTAGGGAAGCGGAGTGATCCGCATGAAATAGAATCACCGGATACTCGATCCGTGCCAGTGAATTCATACCAAATGCCATCGGTGTCCTCCGCCACCGGTTTCAGATTGAATCGATAGGATCCCGATCCCCAATGAAATGAATTTCGCACTCCAAGGAACTGGCCACCCTCTGCTTGAATCTGTTGCGGTGTAGGAAATTCAGGCCACCCGCCCTCCGCAACTTGCACGTCATTGGGGTTAGATGTTTCAAAGTAGCTGAATAGCAGCCCCGAGCCACGCCATTGACGTTTGTTCGCGTCGAATACGTTCGTTTGGGGGCCGTGATATGAGTAAATTCCGCGTTTTTGGAATTGAGGCAAGTCTGCGAAAATACGAAAATCGTAGAGTTGGAAATATACCGTGCCAATTTGAAAGCCTTGCGGACCGGGAGGGCCTGGCGGGTCGTTATGAACGGTAACGTCCATTTGCAAGTCAGTGATCTCTGGAACGCCAAAGTCCCAAACGATGCTGTGGAATGTAGGCATGCTTCTCTCTGGACGAACGTTAGTGATCAGCGGGGACGGGCGAACGACGTGCAAGCAGACGAAAAAACGGACCACCCGTCCTCCGTTGAATCACATGGTTACCCGCCGTCATGCGAGCGTCCGATACGAAAGGCGAGTTCGTCGTGCAGCCAGCTCTCTGCGGTCGCCACTTCCTCTGCAGTCTTGTGGTTTTCAAATCCCTGCCCCGAGTACCAGGGGGCAGGCCATTGAGTATGGTGATCGCTAGTCCACAACGCAAGAAGTTGCAGCGTTTCCTCGAGTTCTTGCTTAAATGGGTAGGCAGTCCGAACATTGGCGGGGAATACAGCGAGAGCGTCCAGAAACGCATCGTTCAAGAGATGCTTTGAATGGCCTTCGGAGACAAATTCGCGTGCAAGCATTCGTATGTCGTGACATACATCGTCAGAATTCAGGGCAGCGTCAATGCGAGCCAAAATGTCAAGCATCACAGAACGGTTTCCAGTCACGCACTCTCAGTCGGGTAACGCTACCCGTAACCGGGTCGCGTCGAAAAAGTTTACCATCGCCAAAACGCTTGACACGCGACTCCGGTTCACGGGATTGTTCCCCGCTTCGTCTATGCGTTTTGCTTCGGACCAAATCGACGTGAGAGCCAAACGCGAGTTCTATTCAGCAGTATAGCGATCACAAGTCATCTTGGCCTGAGGGCCATCCTCGTCAAGCAGATGCACCTCGTAACGACCAAAGTTTAGTGAAGCGCCGGTCGCATTCAAGTCATAGATCTTGATCCAGTAGCAGTCCTCGAACAGAAACAAGAGAGATTCTAGTGGTGAAGGACAATCGAGTGTCAAAGTACCAGGCGCATTCGAGTGCTGATAGGCAATGCGGGCCTGGCGAGGGTGCGCGATGACGTTGACGGATTGAACTTGCAATCCGTATTCGGTCGCGCAACACGCGTCAGGCAGTTCGGAGCTATGCCGAAATTCAGTCACGGTATGGAACGTGAGTTAGAGTTAGCAATTTCAGTCGGGGAACGTCCGCGATAACCGAGTCGCGGCGAGTGATTTTCCATTGTCAAAAACGACGGCTCCGCGACTTCGGTTAATCGCATGGTTCGCCGCTATCCTCGGTCTTGGGGTTGCCGGAGCACCACGTGTGCGGCTCAGCAAGTTCTGAAGTGAATTCGCGGCTGCCAGTGGAAATCAACGACCTGCAAGACCAGTCGAATTTCACGCGAGTGTCACGTCGGCGTTGCTCGATTGTAACATGAACGTTGGCGGTGACGCTTGCGATTGTAATAGCGGAAAGTGGGATGCCGTCTGTGTCCAGGCGATGTCGAAACCATGCTGCAATTTCGGGACCAATGTAAGTCGTCAATTCACCGTCAACGCTGTGCGTACAGGCACCTGTCAATGCATCTACAGTAAGCGTTCCGTCAGGCAGCCGAGCAAAACGTTCGAGATCATCTTGCATCCGCCATCCGATCAGCATCTGGCACAAAGCGTGTGCGTACGACTTGAGTGGCTTGAGTCGCAATTTCGGTCTCAATTTCAGTCGGCGAACGTCCGCGATAACCGAGTCGCGGCGATTGATTTTCAATTTTCAAAAACGGTGACTCCGCGACTTCGGTTCATCGCATTGTTCTGCCTTCCGCTCCGATACCGAAACGACCCTTCCATCCGCAACTAAGTATTCACGAAGATCTGGACTGTTGGAAGACGAAACACGAATCGTTTTGCTTCCATCTCTCGTTAGGTTGCACGCCAATGCAACAGAGCTTGACCTATTTGGATAATTGCCGATGCAGAGCCTTCCGTCATCGTGGTGTTCCCAGACCTGCCAGTTTCCGTCTGGGTCAGGTTTCTGTACTGCGTAATGCACCTGTGAGTCGCAACGCAGGTAGTCGAGCAGAGAATTGGCGTCGAGCTTGGACGATGCGCGATAGACGGGACTGTCGAACCCCCGAGGATCTTCGCGAATCACTACGTGAGTGACGGTTGAATCGTCCGGTGTCTCGATGTGCCAAACATCGTGAAGATCGATGGAGTTTGGTAGTTGTTCAATCGCACGAAGTGTTTCCCACGGGTAGCCATCAAGAGGGAGTCGCGTCGTAACAGTACAAGCGTCATGGTCAGCGGGACTGGCTGATAAGTCGATTGTCAAATACAGCTCGCCAACTCGAGCGTACCAACGGTGAAGCGACGCTGGATAGGATTCTTCGTAATCCGTGATGTGCGGCGCAATGCCGATGTCGCGAAGGAATGCAGTGGCATCAATTCCGAGATGCAGCTCATGAGGCTGTCCCGGCAAGTGCCCGTGTTGGTCAAGTAACGCCAACCATTCGTGATGCGTTAACCAATCCACAAACGAAACTCTTCGATAGCAGAACGGCAGCCGTAACCGAGCGGCGACGAAAGATTGTAAACTTCAAAAACGTCAATTTCGCCGCTTCGGTTCACGGCATGGTTACCCATCGCTGGGCGTCTCCGCGGTGGGCGATGTCGGATCGTTTCCGTAGCCAGTGAACAGCAAAATACACAACGCGATGACACATGGTATCGAATAGACCAATACCGCATTTGTCGTTGCGGTCAGTAAACACATCATTGCGGTGGCAGCCAAGCCCCAAACAGGAATTGGACCGTTCCAACTGCGAGCAGCGCCCCTGATTTGCATGGCCAGCAACACAACCGCGGTAATGTCGAAAACCGTGGTGGATAGGTCGGGGCTTGGATTCCCCGGCGCGACGAAGGGACGCAAGTGCCAGAAGATGGAAGTAATCGAGATAAGAGCCAACCAAGTTGAACCAAACCCGATCAGGGTGCCGGATGCAATCCTTGACGCTCGCGTTGGGTAGGGCGAATTCATCTACGTCGATTGAAACTCTATTGGGTAACGGCACGCGTCACCCGGTACGCGCGAAAGATTTTCCATTTCAAAACCGCCCAGTTCGCGTACTCGGGTGCACGCGATGGTTCCCCGCTCTTACAGGTTCAGAGCGACGGACGAAGTGCTAGGATCAGTCGTTTGATTTCCGTGAATGTATCAACTGGCATCCAAACTCCAAAGTCCCAGGTGACATCGTCTTGTCCGACCACGATGGTCATAACGTTGCCGTCGCAACGGGACCAGTGCGTGGGTGCGTTGAAACACGTCCCGGCCGTGACGGCATGTTCATCCGGCGCGACGGGCAATTCCTCACGATTGAGACGATCAACGTCATCAGCGGATAGCAGAACGTTGATTTCGTAGTTGTCTCCCTGGATTTTCACGCCGACAACGCTTTGGTTTCCAGCGAGTACGAGTTCAGCGACAACATCTGGACGTTTCACAAAGTTACAGCGTCGGTGCGAAGTTCAAGAGTGGGATCATCCCAGTCGGGGAACGACCGGCATCACCGGCCGGGGAGAGTAAAGTTGTCCATGTCAAATTAGGCCGCAAGCCCCGCTCCGTGTGAATGCCTTGGTTATCCGCCTGATGAATTCAATCCGGGCTGTCCGAAAGCCATTTTGTCCGACACACGCTGAAAAAAGCATCAGTTGGGGCTGTCGTACAAGACGCACCCCAGGTCTTCGGCCATGCTATTAGCGAGCTCATGCTCCAAGCTTCGGCATTTCTGACCAGCGTGCTCTAGCAGCCCCTTTAAATCGTCGTTGCTGCTGCCGCTAAGCGTAAGGTCGTGGTCGATTTTATTGCAAAGTTCTTCGACCTTTGCAGCATACTCGTCACATACTGACGAGAGCGACAAATTAAAACTTAGATCCTCAGATAACTTGGCCAAGAATGCACGAGCGTCGCTAGATCCAACAATGCCAGCCGCACCGCAGATCGTACGATATAAAAACAGACTTGAAACTACGTCTTCGGCCACCTTTTCGGGATCAAATTGCTCACCTGTTCTGTTGAAGGCATCGAGTCCAAGACTAGCTTCGATTCGTTTTCTACACTGATATTCGTACGCAGCAAGCTCGATACGGTCGGGACTCATGTCACCGCGAAGTCGTGTGTTGTCAGCAAGCCGTTTCCAAACGTCAATCTGCGCTGCCAATGTTGATCCCTGCTGCAACTCCGCGATTTCTTTCTGCGTTTGCAAAGACTCCTGACGCTCCAAGCGAGCAATACGCAACTCCTCGGTTTGCATCATCAACGCAACAACGACGCCGGCTAACGCTAAGCCACTGAAAAGAGCATTCAGGAATCCGTGAGCATCACCAATTTGTGCGAAGGCCTCTGAACCACCAAACCACCAAACCACCAAACCACCAAACCACCAAACCACCAAACCACCAAACCACCAAACCACCAAACCACCAAACCACCAAACGGCTATCGTGACTACGAGGTAGGCAATTGAGAACCCAAGAGCAACCAGGGAGACAACGCGAAATGTCTTGAGGTACGAATCCATATGTTGTGCTTGCAGGTCGGCACAGTAATGCCGGATAACGTTACCGATCAGCCGGCGGCGACGGTTGATCATCCACTTCAAAACGCCCGACTTCGCCGCTCGGTTGCATCGGATGGTTCGCCGCCGCTTCTGTGAGGATGTCGGCACGATTGGCCAATCCGCGAAACGTAGCGTGACGCCTGATCTTAGATTCGGATGGGAATGAGTTCAACAGTGCCCGAATACGTTGCAAGGTTCGATGCCCAAACGCTGAGTGTTCGACGAGCGTAAGGGCGCAGTCAATTAGTTCCAGCGTCTCTTTGTCTGTCCGGTCAGATCGGTCGAGAAGCGATTCGTATCGTTGGCGCAAGTGTGCCGTTTGTTGTTCCGATTTTCGACATTCGACACAACGAACACAGTCCGAATCAAGCCCAAAGCGTAGAACTTCGTACCAGTGACGCTGTTCCTCAGCGAAGAATATGAACATGCGGCCACAGTCGCGGCATCGACGTTCAACATCGTAGTAGTGGGTGACGGCAACAGTCGGCTCTTTTTGCCGTGATGTGTTCGCATTGATCGCAGTGTTCGGAATACGACAGTCCGTCGGAGAATGCCAGTGAATGAACGTGCTGCCGTAGTTTGTTTGTGGATTCTGACCAGTGATGCGTGGCCCGCGCCCGTACCGTGGGTGTTCAACGAAGTCCGAGAATTTGTCAGTGCCACGTTTCATGTTTCTGTGTCGGCGAACGTTGCGGATCACCCGGTCGGCGCGAGAGATTTTCCGTTGTCAAAATGCCCGACTCGCCGACTCGGGTGCATCCGTTGGTTCGCCGCTATCGACCCATCGGATCGGAAAACTAAACGTTGCCGAATCTTCGTTGATCCCGAAGTCCACCAAAATCGCAATCGTGTTCCTTGGAACGTGCCCTGGAACCGTTTTGATCATGACCAGCCCGTAGCCGTCGACTGAAGGTAAATCGACGAAGGGAGGGGGATTGAAGTCTTCGAGCGGCACACTGCGAGAATACGAGGAAACGGTAGGGCCCTCCGGTAGTGCATCCTTTCCGTCTACCTGACGGTATACCGGCGTAGTCGTGTTGATGTTGCCGACGTCTTCAGGGCCGGAATATTCGAGGACGAACATCAGATCAAGGTACGAAAGATTCTCCGACGAAATTCGCCGCTCCGACAACTGAAGCAAGTGGACGGTAATGTCTCCCGAAGTTCTAGACATGCTGGTGATGCATGGCATTGAACGCGATGCATCATCGCCATCGGTGCTTGCACGCTGATTCATGTTGCGGGAACCGCAGCCCGATAGCACAGCGATGACGAGGAGAATTGCGAGTTGATACATTGCGTCAGTCGGCGAACGTCAGCCGTAACCGAGCGGCGACGAAAGATTGTCAATTTCAAAAATGCCCGACTTCGCCGCTTCGGTTCACGGCATGGTTACCCGCCGGTTTTGGCAAGTTCATAGTGCCCGGACAACGTACCGTAGTATGCAGTCGGATCGAATGTAAACGCAAGTGTCGGATCGAAGTCGTCCGCGCAAACATCTTCACCATCGCCTGTTTGTGTGCCGAAGTCGCGCCAAACGATGCCATCGTCCGTACGTTCAATCACGCACGAAACAACGCCACATCCATAGTCGGCGCATTCAGCGCAGACGTAGATAGGTGTGCGGTTGCCGGGAAGATCGCCCGGGGTTTTGCGTAAGAGCATGGCAAGAAAGTGAAGTTCGACATCCGATCCAAGCCAGCCAATCGGAGGAATGAAGTCGCCAATGTCCAGCGTGTCGGCCAAACGTTTGCCATCTACGTAGAAGTCCCAGTAGGAACATCGGGTTCGTTTGCGTGTCGCGGATTGTAGTTGAAGTGAATTCATGCGTTGCGACGAGCGCGTCTTCAGTCGGGTAACGGTCGGCATCACCGGGCGGGGAGAGTGAAGTTGTCCATCTCAAATTCGGCCGCAAGCCCCGCTCCGGGTGAATGCCATGGTTATCGCGATTTCTACTAATCCGGATCAACGAAAGTCCGCATTGGCGTAGATGAGCCAGAGCGTCAACACAGAAAGACATCCGAGTAACAACGCTATCGTTAATGAGTATCGAGAGAAAAGAAGCCCTTTGACCGAACGGCCTGTCATGACCGCGTAGAGAGATACCAAAGGCGTCGCGATCATAAAGCCGGCAAAAGTGCCAAATCCCACTATGTCGACGATCGCGAAAGTGAGGTCGGATCGCGTCATGGCATAAATCAGTCCAAGCACGATCCCTACGCCGAGTATCAGTCGAAACGGGCGAATTCGTGACCGCTTTTCCTCGAGCTGCGCCTGGGGTGGTGCGTAAGGCGTCTCGGTCATGCGAATTTGGGTTCTCGAATGCGATAACGGCAGACATCACGGGGGACGGAGAGTTGACTATCCATTTCAGCAAACGCCGCAAGCCGTCCTCCCGTGCATGTCATTGTTCTGCCCGTCTTCGGATTCGGATCGACGTTGTGATGACGATTGTAGCACACCAACATACGAGGAAGACGGGAAGCACCAAGTTGTGCGAAATTTCGGGTGTTGAGATCGTGTCGAAGTTTGACGGATACATGTCGAGCCCACTCCGTCCCGTATCATTCCAAGCGAACCATTGATCGAGCATGCCAGTGTTGAGCACGGCAGCGATTGCGACGAAGATCAGAACTGGATGCCAGCCCATCCGTACTTTGTATCGTACTGCGAGAAAGCAGATCGTGAAGGCCAGCAAAGCAGAGAAAGCAGGCCAAGTGGCGATTGCCAACATGTGGTAGAAGTTGTCGGAGTCACCCCATGTGGTCGTGTTGATGCGAGATGCAGTCAAGCGAAACGGCAGGTAAAGCAGGACCGCGAGACTGGCTGGAACGACGGCCACGAATAAGATCGAGCGAGCAAGTCCCAAGCGATTTGGCGTTTCGGAACCGTCGAATGATTCAGGCGATGAGTAAGGGTTGGAACTCAGAGTTAGGTCAACTCCATGGCAGAACAATAGATTCAACCCTACTCAGTAGGGTCGTATTCGGGAAATTGCATGATACGGGGTAAGTGAGTTGGGGTGTTTGACCAATATCACTCAACTCACTCCCGTGCTCAAAATCTTAC